>URHU01000009.1:0-31446 GCA_900547715.1 uncultured Collinsella sp.
CGTGGGCTCGGAGATGTGTATAAGAGACAGGTGGGGCCTCGGGTGCCTCTGGGGTAGCTGGCGCTGCCCGGGTTGAGGACTAAGCAACGGCCCACTTGGGCTTCTTTGGTTACGTGGGTGTGGCCGTTGATGGCTACGTCTACGGATCCCACCGGAAGGTCTTCGCGGTAGTGGGCTACGGCGAATTTAAGGCCTTCGTAGGTAAAGAGCGCAAGACGGTCTACATCGGGGCCGTAGTCGCGGTAGTAATCGTTGTTGCCCAGTACGGCCCGAACGGGGGCGATGGTGCATAGGTGCTCGTAGTCCATCTCTGACGTGAGGTCGCCGGCGTGGATAATCAGGTCTGCGCCCTCAAGCTCATCCAGGAGCGCAGGCGAAAGATAGCCGTGGGTGTCCGAGATGATGTCGATGCGCTTGGCGCTTGCACTGTTCATGGGATCCCTTCCGCAAAAAACGATTCGGCAGATACATACAAAAAAGGCCCCACGGCTCCGCAGACGATGGGTCTACAGGGCTGCGGGGCCAGTGTGCTAGAGACTCAGAGCCTTCTTGAGCGGCACGACGCGGCGACGCGAAACCGGAACGCGTTCGTCGACGCCCGTAATGCCCAGCTGGATGGCACCCGAGGGCACCGTCTCCACATCCGTGACGCACGCCAAGTTGACGATATAGCGGCGGTGAACACGGAAGAAGCCAAAGTCGCAGAGCTTGGCCTCAAACTGCGCCAGCGAGGTCGTCGACAAAAAGCGATCATCGACGGTATAGATGCAGGAGTAATCGTCCTTGGCCATGATAAAGCGAATGTCGTCCACGGGAATGAGCACCTTGCGGCCGCCCTTTTCCACCGGGATACGCTCGATGGTCACCTTGCTGTCCGTAACCGGCTTGGTGCGTTGCATGACCTTCTCGATCGCGCGATCCAAGCGAGCTTCCTCGACCGGCTTCATCAGATAATCGACGGCATCCACGTCGAATGCCTCGACCGCATGGTCACTATACGCAGTCACAAACACGATCGCCGGCGGATTTTTGAGCTTATGCAGCGCCTCGGCAAGTTGCAGGCCCGAGGCACCGGGCATCGAGATATCGAGAAACACGACATCCACGCGACTTTCCATAAGCATCTCGATGGCGGAGCGGACGCTCGACGCCTCCGTGATCGTGCCGATCTTGCCCGTTTGCTCGAGCAGGAAGCGAAGCTCCGAGCGAGCCGGCGCCTCATCATCCACAATCATCGCACGCAGCATAGGGATAAAACCTTTCGTCAACTAACTACGCCGGGCATCCGTCGCATGACGTTGAGCCCGTAGCTTTTTATTTTACTCTTGAATGTCAAAGATGCTCTCTGACAAATCAAGATGAAGGAGCACTTTGGTGCCCTTGCCCGGCGCCGATTCGACACGCGTATAGGAGTGCGGCCCATAAAAGCGATGGATGCGCTCCGAAATATTGTGCATGGCCACACCGGCGCCGCCACCCTGGGGAGAGCTGGCGTCGGGACGGGCAGAACGCTCGTCAAACAGTCTGGCGGCGGTACCCTCATCCATGCCCACGCCATTATCGGCCACGGCAATCAAGATTGCATCCTCGCCGTCTTGGTGAACGGTCACGTCGATCCTCAGGGCGTCGTCATCGCCCATACCATGACGTACGGCGTTCTCGACAATCGGCTGGATCACGAACGCCGGCACCAGCGTATCTTCCACGTCCTCGGACACATCGAACGTCGCAAGCACGCGGTCCTCGCCAAAGCGGGCCTTCTCAAAGGTAAGGTAGCGCTTGGTCTGTGCAACCTCGCGCGAGACCGGAATAAGCGATCCCGAGTTGTCGAGCGTGGCACGATAGAACGATGAGAACTCACGAAGCAGTTCGCGGGCCCGCAGCGGGTCGGTGCGCGTAAACGATGCAATGGTGTTCAGCGTGTTGAACAGGAAGTGCGGGTTAATCTGCGCTTGCAGCGCACGCACCTCGGCGCGCGCCGTGAGTTCCTTTTGCACCTCGAGCTCGTGGATGGCGAGCTGCGTGGACAAGATCTCGGCAAAGCCCGAGGCAAGCGCGTACTGGGTACGGTCGACGGCGCGCGGGGTCTTGTAGTAGAACTTGAGCGTGCCGACGGTACGATCGCCCACCTTGATGGGGGCGATAATGCCGGCGGCGACTTGGTTGTGCGAGCCATCCGAGCCCACAACATCCACCATACGGTTGAACGACTGCACGATGCCATGTTCGATAACGTAGCGTGTGGCAAGCGTGTGGATGGGAGAATCTGGCAGTAGTTTTTCCTCAAACTCGCCTGCGCAGGCCAACACGTTGCCCTCGTCGGTGATGGCCACCGTCATGGCGCGCGTCTCGGGCAAAATGCGCCGGCACACCAAACGCGCCGACTCCTGCGTCAGACCGCCCTTAATGTCCTCAAGCATGGCCGAGGCCACCGAGAGCGTCTCCTCGGTGTACTGGGAGCGCACCGAATCGGGATTGAGCGTCAAAAAGATAAAGATGCACAGAAAGATGCACAGCAGCGCGCAGGCAATCACCGTGGCGATCGGCTCGATACCGGTCACCAAGGCAAAAATAAAGTACACCAGCACGCAAATGGCGCAGGCAACGGCAATGATGCGAAAGATTGATATTGAACTATCGCGCTGGGCGCGGCGGTCGATCATTCGGCCCCTCCAGGATACTGATCAGTTGTGCGTCACGCCAAAGCCCGTCCATGATCTTGGGCCAAAAGCTCTGGAAACGCAGATAGCTTGCAGCGTTTTGGCGCGCATAGGCCTTTGCCTCGCCGATACCATGGCGCCAAATGCGCAGGTAGCCCTCATGCTCGCGGGTAAACACGCTGCGGACCATAGCGGTCTTGCGCACGCGGTCGTCGAGCTCGCGCGAAATCCACGGGCCCGGGTAGGGCATGAGCGATGCCGCCGTAACGGGAATGAGCTCCTTTTGATGCGCGGCGAATGTCAACTTGGCCCGTTCGTAGTACCAACGGTATACATCCTGCATAAAGCGCGGTGAGCGCTTTTCGGACTCCGGAGGCAGATGGCGCACGGTCCACTCGTTATCGAACCACACGTCGTAGCCAAACATGCGCATGTTAAAGAGGTAATCCAAGTCCTCGCCGCGGGTGATAAACGGGTCAAAGGCTACACGCGTAAAGGCGCGGGCGTGCAGGGCCATCAGGCCGCCGCACACGTAGTTGGAGCGCGAGATGCGGGTGCCCGAGAGCGCCTTTTTCATCCAACGGTTGAACTCGATGCGCTTGGTCCACCAACGATGGCAGATGCCCACCTTGTCCGTGGGAGCCAGCGGCGAGCCGTCGCGATCGTAGAAATAGCCGCTCTTGACTAAGATCGGCAAGCCCTGACGCGTCTGCTGCCCCAACGCATAGGTCGCGCGTTTCATAAAGTCGGCGTCGATGACAGTCTCATCGTCATCCAAGAAGATAACCGCGTCATGCCCCAGCACAGCGGCGCAGGCTAGCCCCATATTGCGGATGGCACCGTAGCCTCGCAGGCTCACGCACTCGCCCGAACCCTTGGGCGCGATCTGAGCAACCCGGTCTGCGATGCGCGAGGCCTGGGTGTTGGTGACAACGGTGACCTTGAGCGTGGGATGCGCGTCGACAATCTCGTGCACGCGCAGCGACACATCGGCTGTGGCAGAAACGGGACAGACCACCAAAAGGATGATGCGCGGGATGTCACGTACCTGCTCAAGCGAGGCCAGGCAGCGGTCGAGTTCGGGATTGTCGGCGTTGAGTCGCGTCGAATGGTCATAGGTGCCAGGGGCGTTTGCGCAAGCGTCATCGCCCGCCCAATACGTTGGAATCACGACTGTGGCGTTCATGCCTTACCCTCCCTGCAACACAAAAACGGGACGCCGCCAAACACAGGCGACGCCCCGCGACCTAGCTGATTCCATCATACCCACTTGGGCAAATCATTGCTCGCAAGTCGCAATGTTTATTGCGGATAACCCCAAAAGAGTACCGTGGACAGGCACAATAGCCGCTCGCTCCTATGCGGCATGCTCTGCCGCCCGAGTCATGCGGGACAGGCGGACCAGCAGCATAAAGCCAACGACCAGCAGCACACCAATGGAAAGGACGCCCAGCGACGGGTTGCCGGTCAGCGAGGTGACGACCGACACCAGGAAGGTGCCCATAACGCTTGCATAGCGACCGAAGATGTCAAAGAAGCCATAGTACTCGTTGGACTTTTCCTTGGGGATAATGCGGCCAAAGTAGCTACGGCTAAGCGCCTGCACGCCGCCCTGGAACAGGCCGACCATAATGGCAAGCACCCAGAATTCAAAGGCGGTCTTTAGGAAGAACGCGGCGAACAGCACAATGCCCATGTAGGCGGCGACTGCCACCAGGATCATGTTGAGCGTGCCCACGCGTCCGGCGAGCTTGCCGTAGATGATGGCGGACGGAAAGGCCACGAACTGCGTAACGAGCAGCGCCAGGACCAACTGGGTCGAATCGATGCCCAAGGCCGATCCGTAGCTGGTTGCCATGGAAATGACCGTGTGCACACCGTCGATATAGAAGAAGAACGCGATCATGTAGACCAGCACGGTCTTGTTGTGGGCGATCTCGCGCATGGTGTGTCCGACCTCGGAGAACACACCGCCCACGATATGGCCGATAGTGTCCTCGGGACCGCGCTCGCGACCGTACTTTTGCTTATAGGTGCGAATGAGCGGCAGGGTAAAGATGAGCCACCAGGCACCAGTGATGATAAACGACAGACGCGTTGCCAGCATGGTAGGGACGCCAAGAGCGGGGCCACCCATGATGAGCGCCAGGCAGATGACGAACGGCACGGTGGAACCGATGTAGCCCCAGGCATAGCCCGAGCTGGACACGGCGTCCATGCGCTCGTCGGTGGTAATGTCGGGCAGCATGGCGTCGTAGAACGTCATAGAAGAGTTAAGGCCGATGGTGCACAGCACGTACACGGTCAAAAATGCCATGGCGGACATTGGGATAGCCTGCGCCAGGCAAAGCACCAGGCCCGTGAGGAAGAAGCCCAAGAAGAACTTGATCTTGTTGCCGGCGTAGTCGGCAAGCGCGCCCAGAATGGGCATGAGCATGGCGATGACCAGCGAGGCGATCGTCTGCGCATTGCCCCAAGCGACCACCAGGTCGGCCGAGGAAGCGCCGGTATTGATGGCGTTAAAGTAAATGGGCACCACCGAGGTATTGAGCAGCACAAGGGCCGAATTGCCCACATCATACATAACCCAGTTACGCTCGAGCTTGGTGTATTTCATGGACAGGGACCCTTCGTATTCGCCCGATATGCAGTTAGTTCATCGTACCCCAATTGTCCAGAACCGCCGGTAAGGATTCGGCAAAGGGGCACGCGGCCATACGGGGCGGTGAGGCAAAACCGCATCCCCAACGCAGTTGCGGTGAAATACGGACTGTTGGACCACTAAAGGCGCCTATTTAATCCATATTCCACCGCAACTTATTGGAGAGCGTGGGCGAGACGGTTCGTTATTCCTCGCGGTCGAACTCCTCATCGGCTTCGAGCACGCGACCGCTGTAGTTGACGTGACTGGTCACGGCATCCATGTCACCGGTCTCGATAAAACGTGCGACCGTACACTCGTAATCGACCAGCGCGCGATCAAAGACCTCGGGGAAACTCTCGTTCGAAACCTCGTCGGTAAAGGGATTCTTCCATGTCAGGTGGCCCAGGTTACCGGTGCGCTCGGGCAGCTCCGTCGTCACGCGATGGGCAAGGCCGTCGAGCAGCGAGTAGTCGTGCACCAAGCCCTCAACCAGCGAGATCGCGCGCGTCTTTGCAGAGCCGGCCGGCTCAATCGCGCGGTAAAGTCGCTGCATATTGGCAACGGCAGCACCATACTCCCCCGCCGGAATGTCAATGCCATACACGCGTCCGGCAACATAGCTCATCAGCACGCCGGCCACGCGATTGATGCGATCGGTGGTGACGATCTCGCCCGCCGGCGGGTAATCGTCGACCGTAGCGCCATCGCGTTTAAGCTGCAGCATCAGTACATCCAGGTCGCTCTCGATCACGGCATGGACCTGACTGCTCGAATCCTCAAGCTCTGAGTCGGATTCCACGATGCCAAACTGCTGCTCATAGACAAAGGGATGGGCGTTGCGGTCGAGCACGTAATGAGACAGCAGGCCCAGCGCAAAGGCGCGACCCAAGCTGGCGTCGCGCGGCAGCAGATGCGACACGCCGTCGCGCAGGCACGCGAACTGGCGAGACATGCGCGACCGATGCATGACCTGCGCCAGCAGCGTGCAGTCGGAAACACGCGGTGTCAGAATGTGAAAGAAAAACGGGTCGGGGCCTTGGTTGCCCAAGATAAAGGCAATGCGCTCTTCATCGGACGTGATGACGCCCTGCGGAAGACGGTCGATGCTTTCCTCGCCAAACAGATGATGGGTGATAAGCGCGGGCATAATGATCCTTTCGATTTCATTCGATGCCACCCATTATGCCCACCGCGCGCCCATGCCAAACCTGCGATGGCAAACGACGGCACGCAGACCGTCTACGCAAGCCCCAAGTGTGCTTTAACCTCGGCAGCGCGACGGCGGGACACGGGCACCGTCGAGGTTACGCGATCAAGCCTGAGCTCCATAAGACCCGTGGAACCGATCTCGACATTGTGCACGTCTTCCAAATTGACCAGATAGCTGCGGTGGACACGGATAAAGCCCTCGGAGGCCAGGCGCCGCTCGAGCGAGGAAATCGACTCATTGATCAGGTACGTTCCCTCAGCGCAGATGGCGTTGCAAAAATCGGCGCGCGCCTCAAAGTAGCAGACGTCTGCGGCGGGAATGAACACCTTTTTGCCCCCGCGGTCCACCGTCAGACGCAAAGGCTGGCGCGGAGTATGGATAACACGACGGGCACCCAAGGCCGCCTCGATCTTGTCGAGTGCCTTTGACAGGCGTGCGTCCTCGACCGGCTTGACGACATAGTCGACCGCATCGAGGTTATACGCATCGGCGGCAAACTCGGCAAACGCCGTCACAAACACAACCACCGGCGGCGTCTTTAGGTTCTGCAGCGTCTCGGCAAGCTCAATTCCCGAGCGACCGGGCATGGTAATGTCTAAAAACAACACATCGGGCTTGTTCGACAGAATCGACTCCACGGCTTCGGTGACATTGCCCGCCTCGGCAATCTGGCCCACACGCGTATCCTTTTCCAACAGATAGCGTAGCTCAGCCCTAATGGGAGGCTCGTCATCAACCACCAAGATGTTCCAGCCTTCGGACATATGTGCTTCCCCTCTTTTTCTCTCAATCCAACCGCGTGCTACGCCGTCAACGGCGCGGGCTCATGCGGCTCGCCGTTCAGCTCGACGATGACCTGCGTTCCCACGCCCTCCTGGGACTTCACGCGCATGCCGGAATCTTCTCCGTAAAAGAAATGGATGCGCTGAAGCACGTTGAAGAGCGCCAGGCCGCAACCTCGCTTGACGGAGCCGTCGGCGGTAATGCTCTCGGGCTCCTCTCGGCGATGTTGCTCAAACAGATGCGCGCAGACCTCTTCGCTCATACCGATGCCATCGTCCTCGACGATGATCTCCAGACCGTCATCGGTCTCGAAAGCCCTAACATGAATAGAAAGCGGCTCGGTCTCGCGCTGCGCGTGCTTGATGCAGTTTTCGAGCAACGGCTGCAAGATAAACGGCGGCACCATGCAATCGCGCACCTCAAAGTCGATATCGACCGAGACGCGCAGACGGCCGTCGCCATACCGGGCCTGCATAAGATTGATATAGCGAGTACCCTGTTCCACCTCGTGCTCGAGCGTGGTGAGCGTATCGGAATCAGAAAGCGTCTGACGGTAGTAATTGGAAAAGTCGATCAGCAGCGACCTGGCCTTGTCCGGCTCGGTACGTACGAGCGACACGATGGTGCTGATGGTATTGAATAGAAAATGAGGATCGACCTGCGATTGCAAGGCGCGCAGCTCCACGCGGGCCGTAAGCTCGTCCTGGCGCTCGAGCTCAAAGCTCGCAAGCTGCGTGGAAATGAGGTCGGCAAAGCCCGAGGCAAGCGCCGTCTGGCGCATATCGATGCTGCTCAGACGGGGATAATACAGCTCGAGCGTGCCCACGCAATGCCCACGCACGGTAAGCGGTGCGACAATACCGGCGCGCAGGCGCGGAAAGTAGCCACCCGTCTCGGTCGAGGCATCGCGCGAGAACACGCTTTGCTCACCGCTGTTGATCACGTTGAGCGTAGTCCGCAGCACCACCGGGGTGCCCGCGGGGCATTTTGCCGAGTCCTCGCCCCAGCTTGCCAACACCTGCTTGCCGTCGGTAAAGCAGATGGCAGAGGCGATAGTTTCGGACAGGATGATCTTAGAGGCGCCCAGGGCAGCTTCGGGCGTAAGGCCGCGCGACGTGTAGGCGAATATTTTCGACGCGATGGCGAGCGTGCGGTCGGTAGCGCTCGATGTGAGGTCGTCGGGAACGACAAAGACGTACGAGAAGAAGAAGCACAGCATGACCAAGCCGGCAATGACGACAACGGCCGGAACGGGATTGGGATTATCGGTTAGATCCCAGATGAGCAGCAGGATAAGCAGCGGAACGACAATACCGAGCAAGATGGCTTGAACCACATGCTGAGCGGTACGAAAGACCTTGGTAGAGTTGTAGCTCTTGCCCAGAATCAGCCTATTGAGATCCACCGTCATCTCCTTCCCACTGACGCACCCCATAGCAATAAAGAGGGCCGCAAGCGACCCTCTCCATTGCATTATGCAATCAAATACTGTGTTTTACATCAAGCCATCGATGAACGGTAGCTTAGGCGCTGTACTTGTTTGCCTCGCCGAAGGTGCCGCCCTCGACAATCCAGCCGTCCTTCATGATGACGTCCATGTTGTCGGTGTTGAGCACGTGGATGTCGGCGGCGACGTCACCGTTGACGACCAGCAGGTCGGCGCACTTGCCGGCCTCGATGGACCCGGTCTCGTCCTCGATGTGGCACATCTTGGCACCGTTGAGGGTGGCGCAGGTGATGGTCTCGACCGGAGTGAAGCCGATCTTGTCGACGAACTCGTACATCTCCTCGATGGAGCAGGTGCCGTACGGGGTGACGAAGGAGAAGGAGTCGGAGCCGATCGTCATGACGACGCCGCGCTTCTTGGCCTCGCGCAGGCAGTCGTAGTTGCGCTGCAGCTCCTTCTCGACCAGGGTGCCCTCGTACTTGTCGTGCAGCTCGGGAACGTAGACGGGCGGATAGGTGGCGTACCAGGTGGGCAGGAAGGCGATCGTCGGGGTGAAGAAGGTGCCCTGCTCGGCCATGAGGTCCATGGTGCGCTCATCGATATCGAAGCCGTGAATCAGCTGCTCGCAGCCAAAGCGGACGGAGTCGTAGGCAGCGGCGTGGTTGTTGTAGCAGTGGCTCCACACGGGGATGCCGACCATCTTGGCCTCTTCGACCACGGCCTGAATCTCCTCGGAGCAGTAGTGCTGGTCGCGACCGGAATCCCAGCGCCAGATGCCGCCACCGGTAGCCCAAATCTTGATGGCATCGGGGTTCTCGCGCAGGCGACGACGGACGGCCTTGCGCAGATCCCAAGGACCATCGACCTGGTCGCCCCAGGGGTGGGATTCCTTGTTGAGCTCCTGGGTGCAGTGGTGGGAGTCACCGTGACCGGCAACGCGGCAGAAGCCGAGGCCGGTGGCCAGAACGCGCGGGCCCTTGAAGACGCCCTTGTCGATGCAGTCGCGAATCTGGATACCAAAGCGGCCGATCTCGCAGACGGTGGTGAGGCCGTGGGTGAGGCAGTCGTAGGCCTGCTTGACGGCGACGGCCTGCTTCTCGAGGAGCGGCTGCATGACCCAATCGGTATCATCGTCGGTCAGGTTGCCCGAGAAGTGCAGGTGGGTGTCGATCAGGCCGGGAAGGACGGTCTTGCCGGCGGCGTCGATGACCTCAACGCCCTCGGGAAGGTCCTGCATGGCGCCGGCGTACTCAATCTTGCCGTTGTCGTCGACGAGAACGAGGGAGTTCTCGACCGGCTCGGCACCGGTACCGTCGATGAGCTTGCCGCCAACGATTGCATACTTAGTGGACATGGTTCCTCCTTATGGATCCATATAGTGGGCGAGGCCGTGTTGGGTTAAGGCCTCACAAAGCTACCCAAGTGGCGCCGGGTTCGGTGCGCGGAAGAGAGGGTCCCGCGCACCTGATCCGCCCCGGCTCGGCGTTACTTTTTGCGGGAATTGGTGAAGGCCATGAGAGCCAGGCCGACGGCCAGCCAGCCGATCACGATGCTCCACTCCACCATGTTGAGGGAGGCGGGAGAGAACGGAATCACGAGCAGGCCGATGATGATGGCGCAGGCAGCGATAGCGAGGCCGATGCCAAACTTGCCGCCGGGCACCTCGTAGGGACGAGGCAGGTCGGGCTCGGTGAAGCGCATGCGCAGGCAAGCGAGGGCGACCATACCGCAGGAGAAGATGAAGGCGAGAGCCGACACGTTGGTCAGAGGGATGAGCATGTTCTTGCCCAAAAACGGTCCGACGACGGTGATGACGCCCAAGACGACGCAGGCAAGCTTGGGAGCGCCGGACTTGGGGTCGACCTCGGCGAACTGCTCGGGCAGCTGGCCCTTGCGGCCCATGGCGAGCATGATGCGGCTCGTGGCGCCGTAGAAGGAGTTCATCGGGCCCATGGGTCCAAGCGTAGCGATGACGAGCATGGCCAGGTACAGAAGCATGTTGATGCCCTTGAGGCAGGCAAGCGCGGGAACCGGGCTCTTAACAAACTCATGCCAGTCGAGGATGGTGCCGAACGAGTAGATGCAGACCATGTAGAAGCCGCCGGCGGCCAGCAGGGCCAGGGAGATGATCTTGCCGAACTTGTTCCAGTTGAGGCCCTCGGCTGCTTCCTCAGCCTGCTGAGGAATGGTGTCGAAGCCAGCGTAGAAGAACGGGGTCAGAACCAGGACCGACACGATGCCGGCAAACAGGCTGGAGCTCTCGGTAGCGGCCTTGCCGCCGCCAGCGCCGGTGACCTGGGAGAACACGGGCATGGCATTGTCCGGCGAGCCGGTGAACAGCGAGACGCCCATGGCGAGCAGCATGCCGCAGAGCAGGGCCTTGGTCAGGAAGGCCTGGAGCTTGGCAGCCGAGCTAGCGCCGCGGAAGTTGAGGAAGATGACGTAGACTGCAAAGCCGAGCGCGATCAGCGTCGGGAACAGGTAGACGTCGGCCCCCAGTATGGTGTAGAGCTTGACGGCGCGCAGCCACTCAAGGCCGGGCAGGCTGCCGAACATCTCGGACACGAGGGTCGAAATGGCGATGGCCTCCCACGGGCACAGGATGCCGTTGCCCAGGGCCAAAAGCCATCCGGTGATGTAGCTCAGCGTACGGCCAAAGCTACGATCGACATACTCGACGATGCCGCCCGAGATGGGGATAGCAGCCGTGAGCTCACCGAAAACAGCTCCGACGGGCACGAGGAAGATTGCACCCAAGAGGAATGCGATCATAGCGGGAACGGGACCGCCGCCCACGACCATCCAGTCGCCGACCTGCAGAACCCAACCGGTACCGATGATGGCACCGAAACCGATGGTGAAGAAGTTCCAGAGCGAAAGCGTTTTCTTCATGCCGCCGTTATCCTCGACTGCAACTTCTGCGTTCTTGTCCGCCATTGTTCCCCTCCTTTCCTGTTTGACGCCCTTGGCGTCACCCCTTGCGCGGTCCGTTTTGCCGCGCGCTTTTATTCCATGGCTTTAAGATACGGCCTTGGCGCAGCAGCGCCGCTCGCAGCTCGACCGAAGGCAGAACTGCAAAACGAGCGGCACCGTTTTTGGGACGAACGGCGGGAGACGTCATTCGTCTTGGACGCTTTCATCTTGTCTGCTTTTGAATACCTGTTGCCGTGGCGCTTGACGCGCGGCGCGGCAACGTTCATACCATTTGTCAGGCTTTTGGCGCACATGCCCATGTGTCGTGCATCTTTTTATGTAGGATAGACAAGTTACACATGAGGCAAGGTGATTCGAATGGCATACGGATACAATGACGGCGACCAACGGCCACAAAGCGTGCGCCTTGCCGGCCGCACCACGCCAACGCCCAGAAGCACCTCCGACAACGACAACCCGCAGCGCCCCCAAGAGCAGCCCGGGGCTTCTTCGCGGCGGCAAAGCCGTACCGTGCAGCAGTCAGACCGCGTGAGTACGAGCACACGTCAACGCCAGACCGACACATCGCAGCCACGCCGCTACGATCGCCGTAAGACCGACTACTACGTCAAGCGCACCTTTTCGCGACCTCAACGCGATCGCGGCAATTCCGCCCCTCACCCCGCGTCGCACACCACAAGCCACGCGCTTCCGGCCCGCCGCCTTCGCCTTGCGCTTTGCTCCATCGCCGCCTGCCTCGTCTTTGTGTTTTTGGGATCCTGTATCTCCCACGGGTCAGCCGGTCTTGAGCCCACTGCCGAGGACAGGCTGCTTAAAGCTCCCGTCGCGCCCGGTTACTCCTTTGCGTTCTCGACCCCACGCTCGCAATGGCAGGCCGGCACCATGCCCCACATCTACCAAATTGACCCCGCATGGTCGGAGCTGCCCTATGCCGGTGGCACTATTCGCGAAAACGCTTGCGGTCCCACCTGCCTCACCATGGTCTATATCTTTAAGACCGGCCATACCGATAAGACGCCGGTCGATATATGCGCACTGGCCGAAGCCGGCAACTACGCCCCCACCGGTGCCACCGAGTGGTCGTTTATGACAGGCGGTGCGTGGCAGCTGGGGCTCAACGGAACACAGCTCTATAACGATCGCGAATCGATTACCCAAGCACTTCGCTCGGGTGCGCCCGTCATCGCCGCAGTGCGCCCCGGTACGTTTACCAACGTAGGCCACTACATCGTGCTCTACGGCATCGACGATGCCAACCAAATTGGCGTCTACGACCCCAACTCGGCCAGCCGCAGCGCCCGCCGCTGGGGCGTCGTAGAGGTCCTCAACGAAGTCGAAGCCATGTGGGCCTACTACTAGTCATTGGGGACAGACTTAAATGAGTGGTCATTGGGGACGCTCTTGTTTGACTAGTCATTTAAGTACGTCCCCAATGACTAGGTGAATAGCAAAAGCCCCGCAGTCGGAGCGGACTGCGGGGCTCATGAAGAGAGGCTAGTTTGTGGGCGCTTTGCCTAGCGCCCACGAGAGAGGCAACAGAGTAGAGACTACTCGTGGATGCGGGTACCGGAGAGGCCGGCCATGGTCTCGGCGGCCTTGTCCAGGGCGCCGATGATGCAGGTGCGGCCCTTGCGGGAACGGGCGAACTTGATGGCAGCGCGGACCTTGGGCTCCATGGAACCCTTGCCGAACTGGCCCTCGTCGGCCAGGCGCTCGGCCTCGTCGGCGGTGAGGTCCTCGAGCTCCTCCTGGTTGGGCTTGCCAAAGTTGATGGCGACATGCTCAACGGCGGTCAGCAGGAACAGAACGTCAGCATCGCAGTCCTCGGCCAGCAGCTCGCCGCCCAGGTCCTTGTCGATGACGGCGGGAACGCCCTTGTAGCAGCCCTTGTTCTCGTAGTCGCGGACGACGGGGATGCCGCCGCCACCGCAGGCGATGACGATGAACTCGTTGTCGAGCAGGTTGAGGATGGAGTCAGCCTCGACGATCTTCTTGGGATCGGGGGAAGCGACGACGCGACGCCAGCCGCGGCCGGAATCCTCGACGAAAACCTTGGAGGGATCCTCGGCCATGAACTCCTTGGCCTGCTCCTCGGTGTAGAAGGGGCCGATCGGCTTGGTCGGGTTCTTGAACGCGGGATCGTCGGGGTCGCACTCGATCTGGGTGACGACGGTGGCGGCGTGCCAACGCTTGTAGCGCTTGTGCATCTCGCGGCCGATGCCCTGCTGCAGGTGATAGCCGATGTAGCCCTGGGACATGGCGCCGCACTCGGGCAGCGGCATCTCGGGGGTGCCGATGGCGTCGTGGGCGGCGGCGAAGGCGTTCTGGATCATGCCGACCTGCGGGCCGTTGCCGTGGGTGATGATGATCTCGTTGCCCTGCTCGATGAGGCCGAGGAGAGCGTGGGCGGTGTTGCTCACGGCCTCGATCTGCTCGACGGGGTTGTTGCCGAGGGCGTTGCCGCCGAGGGCGACGACAATACGATCGGGCTTGCCAAGAGGCTTAGACATTGCTGGAATCCTTTCTGTAAAAGGCCTACAACCCATTAATAACCCGCGTCCGTGCGATACGCGAGTTTATTAGGGTTTATATTCTCTTTATCGCTCATTTTATTCATTTTGAAAATACCTAAGCGGCGAACGGTCGTTTTTATCCGCTCAGCGTACAGAACCCCAGCTCAAGCATATCTACGCCATTTACGTGCAACTTTATTTTAATAGAGCAGGGATTAGACCAGATTATGCAAACTATATCTTTGCTAAACACAAAACAGACAGCGCAATATCTTACTCGCACTATACGAGATTCTATGCACATATAAGTCGAGTATGCACCCCTGCAAAAACAAGGGGCTTTTCATCCAACAAAAGGAATAAAGAAGAGCTCCGAAAAAGCGGCAACGGCCAAGTCCCCCATCCATCCCCAAAGTGGCGCGAGGTTTCGCGGCAAAGCCGCGAAACAGCGAAGGGGACGGAATACCCGACCAACTACGTCCTTCATCCGCCCACACAATCCGAGGACGTAGTCGCAGCAGGATCTGAGGGCTGACCTTCGCGGACACTCCGCAGGACGAAAGAACCCCCGCCGCACGTAGTGCGCAGCGGGGGTTCTTTCATGTCCGAGGACGTCCGCGAAGGTCAGCCCTCAGATCCTGCGGTGAGAGACCTAGGCCTCGTTGTACACCATCTTGAGCTTCAGCAGGTGAGCGTAGCGGTCCATGGCGGCCTGCTCGTTCTCCTTGAAGAGCTCCTCGGCGCGCTCGGGGAAGGAACGCGTCAGCGAAGCGTAACGGGCCTCGTTCATCAGGAACTCCTGATAACCGCCCGCGGGCTCCTTGGAATCGAGCGAGAACTTCTTGCCGGCAGCAGCCTCGGGGTTGAAGCGGAAGAGGTTCCAGTAACCGCACTCGACAGCCTTCTTCATCTCGGCCTGGCAGTTCTGCATGCCGCCCTTCTTGATGGAGTGCATCTCGCAGGGGCTGTAGCCGATGATGAGGGACGGGCCGTCGTAGGCCTCGGCCTCGTGGATGGCCTTGAGGGTCTGAGCCGGGTTGGCGCCCATGGCGACCTGCGCCACGTAGACGTAGCCATAGCTCATGGCAATCTCGGCCAGGGACTTCTTCTTGGTCACCTTACCGGCAGCGGCGAACTGAGCGACCTGGCCCAGGTTCGAGGCCTTAGAGGCCTGACCACCGGTGTTGGAGTAAACCTCGGTGTCGAAGACGAAGACGTTGACGTTGTGGCCGGAAGCCAGGACGTGGTCCAGGCCACCGAAGCCGATGTCGTAGGCCCAGCCGTCGCCGCCGAAGATCCAGAAGGACTTCTTGGTGAGGTAAGCCTTGTCGGCGAGGATCGCCTTGGAAGCGTCACAGCCGCACTTCTCGAGCTCGGCAACGTAGGCAGCGGCAGCGGTCTTGGAGGCCTCAGCGTCGTTGACGGAGTCGATCCAAGCCTGGCCGGCGGCCTTGAGCTCGTCGGACGGACCATCGGCAGCGATGATCTCCTGGGTAGCGGCGATCAGCTTGTGCTGAACGGCCTCATAGCCAACGGCCATGCCCAGACCGTGCTCGGCATTGTCCTCGAACAGGGAGTTGTTCCACGCCGGGCCGTGACCGTCCTTGTCCTTGCAGTAAGGAGCGGTGGCAGCGGGGTTGCCCCAAATGGAGGAGCAGCCGGTGGCGTTGGAGATGAACATGCGGTCGCCGGCGACCTGAGTCACCAGACGTGCATAGGCGGTCTCGGCGCAGCCGGCGCAGGAGCCGGAGAACTCCAGGTAGGGCTGCTTAAACTGGCTGCCCTTGACGTTGGCCGCGATGAGCTCCTTCTTCTCGGAGACGTTCTCGACCATGTAGTCCCAAACGGGCTGCTGGTCCATCTCCTGCTCGGTGGGAACCATCTCGAGGGCGCCCTTGGGGCAGACCTTGACGCAGTTGGTGCAGCCCATGCAGTCGAGCGGGGACACGGCCATGGTGAACTTCATGCCCTTGGCCTTGGGGCCCATGGCGTCGAGCGTGCGGGTAGCCTCGGGCGCGGCGGCAGCCTCGTCCTCGGTCATCGCAAACGGACGGATGGTGGCATGCGGGCACACATAGGCGCACTGGTTGCACTGGATGCACTTGGTCTCGTCCCAGTGAGGAACGACCACGGCGACGCCGCGCTTCTCGTATGCGGAGGCGCCCAGCTCAAACTGGCCGTCGGCGCAACCGACGAAGGCGGAAACGGGCAGGCTGTCGCCATCCATGCGATCGATGGGCTCGAGCAGGTTCTTGACCTGCTGGGCGATGGCGGACTTGGTCTCCTCGGAGAGCTCGACGGGAGCGGCATCCTCGGCGGTAGCCCAGTCGGCCGGAACCTCGAACTTACGGAAGGCGGTAGCGCCGGCATCGATGGCCTTATGGTTGGCGTCGACGATGGCCTGGCCCTTCTTCATGTAGGACTTGGTAGCCGCGTCCTTCATGTACTGCAGGGCGTCCTCGGCGGGCAGGACCTTGGCCAGCGCGAAGAAGGCGGACTGGAGCACCGTGTTGGTGCGCTTGCCCATGCCGACCTTAGCGGCCAGATCGATAGCGTCGATCAGGTAGACGTTGACGTTGTTGTTCGCGATGTAGCGCTTGGCCACGGCGGGCATGTGCTCAGCGAACTCCTCGTCGCTCCACTGGCAGTTGACCAGGAAGGTGCCGCCCGGCTTGACGTCGCGGACCATCTTGAAGCCCTTAACGATGTAGCTGGGGTTGTGGCAAGCGACAAAGTCGGCCTTGGTCACGTAGTACGGCGAGCGAATCGGGGAATCACCAAAGCGCAGGTGCGAGACGGTGACACCGCCGGTCTTCTTGGAGTCGTACTGGAAGTAGGCCTGGACGTACTTGTCGGTGTGGTCGCCGATGATCTTGATCGAGTTCTTGTTGGCGCCGACGGTACCGTCGCCACCCAGACCCCAGAACTTGCACTCGATGGTGCCGGGGGCTGCGGTGTTGGGCGCATCCTCGGCCTCGGGCAGGCTCAGGTTGGTCACGTCATCGACGATGCCGATGGTGAACTCGCGCTTGGGCTCGTCCTTCTTGAGCTCCTCGAAGACAGCGAACGCGGACGCGGGAGGCGTGTCCTTGCTGCCCAGGCCGTAACGGCCGCCGACGACCTTGATGCCCGTCTTGCCGGCCTCGTAGAGAGCGGAGACGACGTCCTGGTAGAGCGGCTCGCCGATGGAACCCGGCTCCTTGGTGCGGTCCATAACGGCAATCTTCTGGACAGTCTCGGGGAGAACGTCAACAAAGTGCTTGATGGAGAACGGACGGAACAGGCGAACCTTGACCAGGCCGACCTTCTCG
The DNA here is from genome assembly GCA_900547715.1 of uncultured Collinsella sp. GTDB lineage: Bacteria > Actinomycetota > Coriobacteriia > Coriobacteriales > Coriobacteriaceae > Collinsella. The sequence continues at coordinate 17,503 of URHU01000009.1, forward strand.
CCGTGAGCGTTGAGGTAGTCGATGACTTCCTCGAGCACGTCGCAGAAGGAGCCCATGCACACGACGACGCGATCAGCATCGGGAGCGCCGTAGTAGTTGAACAGGCCGTAATCGGTGCCGAGCTTCTCGTTGATCTTCTTCATGTAGCCCTCGACGACGGCGGGAAGCTCGTCGTAGACCTTGTTGCAGGCCTCGCGGTTCTGGAAGAAGATGTCGCCGTTCTCGTGGCTACCGCGGGTATGCGGATGCTCAGGGTTGAGCGCGTGATCGCGGAAAGCCTGGACAGCGTCCATGTCGCACATCTCGGCCAGATCCTTGTAGTCCCACATGGCGACCTTCTGGATCTCGTGGCTGGTGCGGAAGCCGTCGAAGAAGTTAAGGAACGGGGTCTTACCCTCGATGGCGGCAAGGTGAGCCACCGGCGAGAGGTCCATGACCTCCTGGACGTTGCCCTCGGCGAGCATGGCGAAACCGGTCTGGCGGCAGGCCATGACGTCGGAGTGATCACCGAAGATGTTCAGGGCGTGCGAAGCGACGCAACGCGCGGAGACGTGAAAGACGCCCGGGAGCTGCTCGCCCGCGATCTTGTACATGTTCGGGATCATCAGGAGCAGGCCCTGAGAAGCCGTGTAGGTGGTGGTCAGAGCACCGGCGCCCAGCGAACCGTGAACGGTACCGGCTGCACCTGCCTCGGACTCCATCTCGACGACCTTGACCGGGGTGCCGAAGATGTTCTTGCGACCCTGGGCCGCCCACTGGTCGACATGGTCGGCCATCGGGCTGGACGGCGTAATGGGATAAATTCCCGCTACCTCGGTGTACGCATACGAAACATATGCGGCCGCCTCGTTGCCGTCCATAGACTTAAACTTACGCGCCATATACCCCTCTCCTCTCATATAGGTATACAGGCCCCGGCGATCGCCGGGATGTTGGCGTGATGGGATTTTCGCTGTTGCTTCCAATCATCTGGCAGGCGAACTCAGCAGCAGGTACATGGCGTGGAGAGAAGGCATGCCGAGGCGAGGAGGGCTGCACGCGCTCCACAGGCCCAGCTACCCGTCTTGCACATGACCGAGCGCCGCAAAGGCCGCATGCCGGATGCTCCCGGGCACGCCCCGGCGATGGGAAGCGCCCGCAACGGAAATCCGCATGCGGGTTTATTGTACCCCGCCGTCAAGTGTAATTTCGGCAAATATAGGCGGGCGGTAAAGGTTTACCTCGGGTGACCGCCAAAGGCCAGAATGGTCCCTCCATCCCCGGACGACTGGCTCTGACGCGCCAAGGAGTGTCCCCAAGTACCGGCAGGAAAGGAACGTCCCTAACTGCCGGCTAGAGGGCGCCGAGCAGGATGGCGTAGGTGGTGGATTCGCCGAGTTTGAGCTCGTCGCCGGGGTTGAGCTGGGCGGAGCGGCCGGGCTCTACTTGAATACACACACTCGTGGCCCCGTTTACCACCACGGTGCCGTTAGTGGACGACAGGTCCTCGACAAACCATGCGCCAGACTCGTCGCACCAGATATGGGCATGGCGGGCCGAGACGTCGTCGGTGATGCCGCCCTCCCCCGTTGCCAGCGCGCCGATCTCAACGCCTTCCTCACTCGGCTGAATCCAGCGCGGGACGCTCACCACGTAGCCGTTTTGCACGCACAGCAGTCCCAGCGGATGCGCCGGCGCGACCTCGTGCTCGCCCGCGACCGAAGATGTGCTCAGCGAGCGCGGCGTCGACGTGTCGCCGCCACGGGTCGCATGAGCGCGGCGGCTCGCCCGACTTGGAACTAAGGCGGGCGTGAGAGCAAACGGCATAGGGAACGAATCTTGCGGATGTACTCCTCGACGTCAGGCAGGTAAGCCCCACGAAGTCACCGGGGAGGCCCAAGCGGCCCGGCACCACTTCCAGATTCTGACCAGGGCGAGTCGTTCGCCGGTGGCTGAAGGCTCGCTCCCACCCAAAAGGGGAGATTCGCGTTGTTCCCCAATCGCTCTCGCATCTTTCATTTTGCTCGAGGTGGGCTATGAAAACTTTCCTGGTGAAAGGCGGCGATTGGTTTCCTTTCTTTCTAGAGGAGCGCGCCTGTAATCTGTTTTCATCCTAAATCAAGTTAAGATCGGACCTTCCAGAGGCAAGTCGACTCAAACTGCGAGGCTCCATGTTGGAATAAAGAGCGCTGTCGAAGTGCCAACAACACAAAGCTTGCCAGTCTCAAATAGAACCTTTTGGGAGTCCGATTGGGCCGCACACCGAATCCCCGCTGGTGGTTTTTTATAGCTGCGCGACAATAAACAAGGTTAGTGCCAGTCCAGCATGAAATTGAGGAACGTATGCATTTTTTCTCAGTAAGTGATCGTCGTTACTGCTTCGATGAGGTCACTCGCAATTGCTTTCAGGTTGACCAAGCATCAGAAGATGCGCTTCGCATATTTGAAGCATCGGGAAGAACGGTCAACTCGAAGTTGCTAACAAAGTCACTTGCTGCGAAAGGCTACGACCAAACGACCATAGCAGAACTTGAAGACGACATTGATGAGTATCAACGATTGTCTGAGCGGACTTTCTTAACAAAAGACACGCCTCGAAAACTTAGATCCATCGAACTCCACGTTTCACATGCATGCAACCTTGGTTGTAGTTACTGTTTTGCCGGTAAAGGAGATTATGGAACGTCTCCTCTGCTGATGACAGACGAGATAGCCTTCAAGGCGGTCGACTACCTCGTCGCAAGTTCATCGGAAAACGAAACGCTTGCGATCGTCTTTTTTGGTGGGGAACCCATGATTAACGAGCCGCTGATATGGAAAACGGTCGACTATTCAAAAAGAATATACCCCAATAGAAACTTTACCTATTCTATTACGACCAACGGAACGCTTTTGAATGACACTGCTGTGAATTCTTTCAAGGAGCACGGGTTTTCTGTTCTGATTAGTCTCGATGGTACAGGATGCAAGCACGATGCATCGCGCCCGTACAAGACGGGAGGCGGCTCTTTCTCCGATATCGACAAAAACGTTCGTCGTTTTTCCGAGTCGTTCCCCTTCGGCGCAAGAGCGACCTTAACAAATAATAACTGTAACCTTGTTGAAGACTATCTTCAGTTTAAAGAGATGGGCTTCAGAAGGATTTACTTCTCGCCCGTGAGCTCATTCGATGAGAATATCAAACTCGACGAACACTCATTAAACAAAATCAGGGCGGGCCTAATAGATTTGGCGGATCAATATCTCAAACAGATTGATCAAGGGGAAAAGCCCTTGTTTAGAACATTGAAAACTGCAGTTGATTTGATTATGAGCAACAGGATCGCCTTTGTCGGATGCGGGGCTGGCAGGCGTTTTATTTCCGTGACTCCCGAAGGGGACGTATACCCCTGTCACAGGTTTGTCGGGATGATGCGATTCAAAATGGGCAACATCGTCACCGGAATTGACGAAACTAGGTATATTGAAAACTGGAGTCAGGGTGTCGAAAAAAGAATTGACTGTACGGACTGTTGGGCTCGGTCTTTCTGTGGTGGGGGCTGTAGCTGGGAGGCTGCAGACGAGCACGGCTACTTGCCCAAGAGTCTACACCCTGCATCATGTGAATATAGAAAAATGTGCTACGAGATGGCTTTTGACCTTATTTCCCGCCACTCATCTTCGCAGGAGAAAAATCAACGAGAAGCTACTGTATCGGAATAAGCGGTTCAGCGCATTGCTGTCACCATTGTGGAGGTGTTCGTTCTTCTGATTACCGTCTGCGAAGCTTATTGCTACATTCGCCGAAACCATTCTAGAAATATGGTGAACTAGACATCTTGGTTTGTTATACACAATATTGAGGTTTTTCTGCACTCAAAGGGAGGTAGTCGTGAAGCATATTCATCCGATTAATCCAGGAAGTGGCGACGAGGCAGGCGTGAAGCCGATGTCTTTTGACTGCCTCTTGGGCATTACTGACATCTGTACTGTTTATGATAAAGCAGATGGCTGTGGTGCATACGATTACTGCGACTATGACATGGATGGCGGCAGCATCTGCGTTGTAGATCACTGTGGCATTGATCAAACGTAGTCTCTAATTGGATTAAGGTGAGGAGCTGTTATGAAGCATATCCATCCTGTTGGTTCAAATGAACATCCTCCCGTTGAGCCTTGTTGTCTTGGAGTTGATATATGCAATTTTTACGACATCGCCGAGTGCCCTGTTGCGGATTGGTGCTATGTCGATAAAGAATCAAGCTGTGTTTTGCCAGCAGATTGGTGCGATCCAGTTGACGAGTAGTTTTGTGGCTAGGAACTATTTGGTCCAATTCAGAATAAGATGGGAACAAATACCAAAATCTCGTGTCTGGGAGGAGTTATGCCATTATTGCAAGGTCTCGTTGGATTAGCCTTTATACTTGCGTTATATCTGGCACCTTTTTTAATTCTATTCTTCATTATCCGACTCTTTCTTCGGAGAAAATAGGAGTGTCACGCAAACATTAGCGTAGCTTTCTTCCAATATGAGCCGAGCATTGGCAAGTGGAATAAGAAGCCCGACCGTTCGCCACATGAAAGTGATCGGACGGGCTTCTCTATTTAACCCGGGCCGCCACCCATAGCGGCTTTCCAAGCGTATTCTCAGTGCAAAGCAATCGTCAGTTTAATCCTATGCGCTGATACCGCATTTCATTTGTTCGGCTCGAATTCTACGGCCTGGCAACCCTCGCACTCTCCGGCAAATGGATTGAACGCGAAGGCAGAGATGATGTGTGCGTGGACATCGAGGCTGCTGTAGGCAACATACTGGGACATGGACCCCCGCTGCGCGTGGTATGCGGCCCGGCATATTCATTGCCGTCCAACCCCGTGTAGTTGCAGCAAAGGGTGGAACCTCAATGCTCAGCTCATGTTGTCCGTGGGACACGAGAATCGTAAGTACACTTTGGTGCGATTCTCACGCTGATACTGAGCCACCTGGAATAAGATACGTCGCGACAACACTTCGCTTCACCTCTGTCTCGACAAGATGACGTAGACTAAAGTTTCCTTTAGTAAGAGAACGAGAACTATATCTGAAAGCGTTGCGATGGCGTGAAGGCACCGAGTCCGAACCGCCTGAATGCTACGTGCATCTGCATCGCCTTTTTGTTATCTCTGCCAGTTGGGTAGCACTACACTTGTCATCATTTACCCTGGTACATGCTGCCTAAATCCACTACCCCTTCTACCGCGCCGACCATCTCGTCATCGTGAGAGACAACGATGATCAGCTGGCTTTGCTTGTTGCGCTTAACATAGGCCGCAAGCTCGGCGCGGCTTACAGCGTCTAACCCAGTCGTGGGCTCGTCGAGTACCAAAACTGACGACTTGCGTGAAATCGCCGACCATAAGTACACTCGGCGCAGCTCACCGCCCGAAAGCGCGGAGCAACGTTTCCCGAGCAACTCCTTCACGCTGTTTTCCAGCGAAAGTAGGCCATCTACACCCCGGTGATAGGAAGAAAAGGGCGTGTCGAAATACTCTAACAGCTCTTTCACCGTTTCGTCCGGCGCGAAGCACGACTGTGGGCAGCACGATATCTCTCTCGCACGTATGTAATCCAAGTCGCATTCTTCGATTGGCACGCCGTTGTATTTTACTTTGCCTTTCGATGAGTATAGCCCGAGCATCAAGTAAAGAAGTGACGTCTTGCCTCTTCCGTTTTCCCCAACTATGCAATATGTACCAGGACCGGAAAACTTGAAAGAAAACCCGCCGAGGACCTCTCGGACAGATCCGTCTGGAAGGGCAACCGAGAATTCCAAATCAGATACCGAAATGTCATTTATTTCATCGAGTTTAGCTAAATCGGTCCGATTCCACCCCGATCTCTCCTTTTCTCTCGTCGCGATAGCCGTCCTATCCCATGATGCTTTGGCATCTTGATAGGATTTGAACAATGACATCATACTTTTCAAAGTCTTAAAGAGAACCGCGAAGTATGTACCGATGATAGTGTACTCGCCTATTGACATAGTTCCGTTAATGATTCGTACTCCGGAAACAACAAGTATCACCGCTTGAAACAACGCTGCGAAAAGACCATCGAGCGATGTCAGAGAATATGATAGCTTTCCGGAGCGCAAAACTTTGGGAAAATAGCTCTTAAACCCAGCGTCGAGCGCTTGTTCGCTCTTGCCGTACGAAGATGCCAGTTGAATGTTGAGAATCTGATTAAGCTGCGATGCAATTGCGGCGTAAAAGGCGCTGTCCGCCTCTTTCTTCTCATACGTGACCCTATACAAAAGTTTCCTCAACCCAGTAATTACACAGAAATACACGATGAGGAGAATGATGGAAAACACCGCGAGAGTTGAATCAATTGACCATATGATAAGCAATACGATGGGAATAGCTACAATGGACAGCGGCGCACTGATGAAATTCGCCAAAACGAAGGATGAGACCACGCTGGAGTCGGAAATAATCCGTTGCGTTGTATAGGCTGGATCGATGGTCCGACTCACCAAGTAATCGTCTCTTTCAAAACGCAAGACGGCCTCCCTGAGAAGATCAAAGGAAAGTCTCGTGCTTATGCGAATGGAAAGTGTTCCTGCAAAATAAGTAAAGAGGGTGGAGAAAACTCCTATTGACGCAACCAGGAGTGCGAAGAGTGCGGCGTCTCTTTCGCTGCGGTTACCGAGAAGAAAATCTAAAAATTTTCCGTTCACGTATGGCATGGCATAGGAGAGAGCGGTTCCAATCACCGTGATAGCAATGAAGACGAAAGCCCCTTTTGCTCTGATGAACCTCGAGAGAACGCATCGAATCAAGGAAGGCCCCAATCTACCCGCCACAAAACATCAATCACTGATACCTTACACCTCAACACAACAGGAGCGAAGATTTGCCAATGAGACTGCTTTAAGATTGCCTTGGGCCAATACGGTCTCAAGCTCTTCCTACAAGAGAGTCGGAATCGGACATCTCCTCCGACGAATCTGGCAATCGGGCGATTGAAATATCTTTTTCAACCGCCCGATTGCCACAATAGATTGGAGCGTCCGCCCGCAAACGACCTCGTTTTACACCCACCAAATCCTTTGCCTTTTGTCGCCCAGGCTAGAAAAATCGCTCATAATAACGCAACCAGCCTGCTCGCTTGAAGAAACCTAAGCCCGTAATGTAGATGTGCAAACTTCCGGACGCCTTGCGCGGCATAGCGCGTATAAACTTCGTCAACCGCCTCAGAAATACCTGAGTATCGCGCCAGGGCAAAAGCATACGACGTCGCCGCCATACCCCGCACCCATTCGGAACGCGGACTAATTGAATAGCTGCACAGTATCATCATACATGCATCTAGACCTGATTCCCCAAGTAGCCGACGTATTGATGCGAGCATCGTGGGTCGCCCCTACGCCATCGTCGTCACCCCTATTAGCAGTATTTAGTGTTTTCCTCTAAATGCGTATCGCCACCCTTAAGAATATGAAGTGTTATATCCAGACCCGATTGTCCCCCATCCCCAACGAAGGGATAAGGAATCTCATCCGGAATCGGCAGTAACGGAGGATTCACAACGACAAGCGAAAAACATGAGTCATCTCACAGAGGGGAGTAAAGGCTCCCCTCAAGCACCCTAGTTTCGTCATCCAAAGAGTTGATGGCAGTGTTCTTCTTACAAAGGTCGACAACAAAAGGGTTGATTTCTACAGATGTTACATCCATGCCACAGTTGGTAAGTATCAGGCCCTGTATTCTGGGGCCAGAACACAAATCGAGAGCCTTCCGTGCGCTCTGCGGTGTAAGGCGCCAATCTCAGCAAATCTGTCCCACAATACTGCGCTGAAGAACAAGACGGAACCCCTGAGCCAAACTCCCCTATACCTTTTTAAGGCTAAGACAGGCAAGTTCACGCACCCGGCATATTCCAGAATAACATCCTATTGTTTTAGATGCTCTACAAGCATGAACAGCCGCGAATCGGAAAGATCTTCTAGTTTCGCCCCGACTGACCGCCAAGGGCCAAAATGGCCTCTCCATCCCCAGGCGACCGGCTCTGGCGCGCAGAGAAGTGCCCCCAAGTGCCGGCAGAAAAGGAACGCCCCTAACTGCCGGCTAGAGGGCACCGAAGAGAATGGCGTAGGTAGTGGATTCGCCGAGCTTGAGCTCGTCGCCGGGATTGAGCTGGGCGGAACGGCCGGGCTCGACCTGAATGCAAACGCGCGTGGCCCCGTTTACCACCACGGTTCCGTTGGTGGACGACAAGTCCTCGACGTGCCAGATATTTTGAGCATCGCACCAGATATGGGCATGGCGGGCCGAGACATCGTCGCCGACGTCGGTAATATCGCCCTCACCAGTGGCCAGCGCGCCAATCTCAACACCCTGCTCACTCGGCTGAATCCAGCGCGGGGCGCTCACGACAAAACTGTTTTGCACGCGCAGCAAGCCCAAGGGGTGCGCCGGGGCGGGTTCGCGTTCGCCCGCGGTCATCGACATGCCAAGCGAACGTGGCGTGGAGGTGCCTCCGCCACAGGTCGCGTGCGCGTAGTCGATGGCATAGTTCACCGAGGACCGCACATCCGCCGAACAACCGACGGCGACAAACAGCACCAGCACGGCCTCGGCGCGCTCGGCGGGCATGAGTTCCGCCGCCTGGGACAGGCGATCGAGCGCGTTGCGATAGAGATTCGTGTCCTGATGGCACTCTTCGAGCGCGCGTACCATCGGTTCACCTGCAGGACCGCACACCATATTGATCACAGCCGTGGAGTCCATGGGATTGCGCTGGCGCAGGGCCAGTTGCGACATAATACGCACAGCCGAGGTACCGTATTCGGCAAAGTAGCGCTGCTGAAGCGTGCCGACCGGCGCGCGAACGATAAAGCGGGAAACCCAAGAGCGATCGGCGGCTCGGCTCTGCGGGCTGCGGCCGTCGGCGAGCGGACGAGACGAAAGCACCAGGCCGCACAGCTCGATATGGCTCAGATGCGCCGCGCGCTTAAAGATGTCAAACATGGCCCCGCATGGGGTGAGCTCAACTTGAGATGCCATGACCTAGGCCTCCTTGGTCGTAGAAATAGAATCGGACGATACTTCAACAGGTCCGCCAAAAGTACGGGCAGCTGCGGCTCCACCGGCAAGCGGAGTCGCCATCTGGGCTTTTGTGCGTCGCGGTGCCGAAACGGGAAGTTCAAAGGCAAAGCCCATCGCAAGCAAAAACCACGTAAGCGTATAGGTTGCAACCAGAGCGGCAACAAGGCCGCCCATCACGGCGCGTTGGGAAAATACGCTACATGCAGCCACAACCAGAACCGGAACCTCGCAGGCAGAAAGCGCAAGCACACCCTGCAGAAAGCCCGAGCGCCGATCGCGCGCAAGTGCCCCCGCGGCAACGCCGGCTATGCCTGGCAGCGCCAACGCCAGTGCGGCAATAATACCCGGTAGCGACCCAGACCACACGAGCGATCCCAAAGTCGCCGTCACGCGAGCGCCCGACGCCAGCAGCGCGGCCGAAACCACGACCACAGCCCAAACCACGCTGCAAACGACCGCCGCACCGATCATCGCCGCGCGACGAACCGCGCGGCCAGACGCATCCATGGGGCACGGCGTGAGCGGCTCGCCGCGGAGCGAACGACCGACATTTTGCGCATAGTGGTCACAAAACGCCGAGAGCGCCGCCTCGACCGCCGCCGGCTCGGGACGATCTTTTTGATGGCTGGACAGACAGGCCATCACCACGTCGAACAGCTGGGCATCGACAAACGCCAGCGCATCGCGTAGCTCTTCGGAATCCGGCTCAAGCCCTAGCTGCTGGGCCTGCTCGGCCGCAGCGAGCGCCACATCGGGCTCACGACGAAGCAGCTGAGTCAAATCACAACCGGGCGCATGGGCACCAATGGGATAGTCGGGCCGCGTGTCCATCTTGAGACGGTAGGGGCTCGCGATGTCGCGCGTCTTTTTGCGCGAACCCGAGGCGCCCGAAGTGCTCGGCGCGGCTTCGTATGGCGCGACGCCGGCAATGAGCTCGTAAACCGTGCTTGCCGCGGCATAGACGTCAATCGCCGGCGACATACGTAAAGCGCGCAGGTCGGGAATATCGTCGGTGAGCATCTCGGGCGGGGCGTAGGCCACCGTCGCACGGCGCAACGTGGCATAGCGCTCGGTAAACGACGCCTTGCCGCCGGTGCCGGCCACCGCAGAGGCGGGCTCGAGCGCCAGCGACGAGCCAAAGTCGATCAAGCACAGGTCGAAGGTGCCTTCGGCAAGCTGTCGGTCGAGCGGCAGGCGCGCCGTGCGCACCATAATATTAGCGGGCGAGATATCGCGATGGACGAACCCCTCGCCTACCAAGCTCATGCGGCAGAGCAGATCGAACAGGTCGCGACCCAGGCGCGCCGCCACGAGCGGCGACAGACGCCCGGCATCGTCCACGGCAAGGCGCGGGCGCAGGCGAGCGAGCGTCTCGCCCTCGACCCACTCCATGACAATCGCGGGCACGCCGTCAACCTCGCCCCACCCGTATAAGCGGGGAAAGCCCTTAAGGCCCGAAAGGGCACGATGACATTCATATTCCTCGCGAAACGCCGCCTTGAACTTGGTGACCAGCGCTTCATGGGCGACATCGTCATCAAATTCGTCGCGCGCTGGCAAGATGAGCTGCTTGAGCGCCACGGCCTCGCCCTGCGCGTTGACGGCACGCGTCACACGGCCGATACCGCCGCGGCGCATAGTGGCATCGTCGGCAAACAGCATCGTAAAACGACGCAGATAGGCAGGCAGTTCGTCCTGACCGAGCGCAATGGCCGGCTCAAACCCGTCGACACGCGCCAGGCGCAGGCCGACCATGGGATCGCGACCGAGCGATTGTGGTGTGGTGGATGCAAGATCGGTCATCATAGGGCAAGCGCCGCCACGTTATTGTTGAAGTTACCGAGCGCGACGTCATCATCGCCGTAATGGCCGACCCATTGACATAGGTTGGTGTAACAGCCCCACAGATTGGCATACTGCTGATACCACTTTGACCGGGGCGAGAATGTCTGACGACCGAACTCGGCTCGAATGACAAACATCTCCCCGACCAGGCTGTCGCACGGCCTGGGATCTCCCGTAGAGTTATAGGTCGAGACCACGTCATTGGCACGGGAAACATAGCCGTCGAGCATGTTGTACTTGGTCACAAGCCAACTGTGAATGCTCTCTTCTTCAGCAGCGGAAAGGCCACCGGAGTTTGCATCGTTGTCAGTGTTGCCGCCCGTCGAGCCGCCGTTTCCAGACCCTCCGGTAGAGGAACCCGACCCAGAGCCGCCGCCCGAACTCGATGAATCCGAGCCGGAGCCAGAAGTATCCGAGCTACCGGGCTTTCCGGACTGCTGGGCGTCCTGCTCCTTTTGCTGCTCGACCTTATTCACCGTTGCCGCCACGCTATTGTTGGACAACCGATCGATGATCTTGGTGTTGGTGAGCACGATGGTTTTGCCATTGGCAAGCGTGACTTCGTTGTCCGGGGCCTCGGCGCCGTCCGCATCGTCGGTGCCAAACACAATATGAGCGACCACACTTGCCCAAGCATATCCAGTCGTGGTGCCCAGATCACTTTTGACCTCATGCCCCACGCGCGGTTCGCGTGCGGCATGCGCCTGCATCATGGACGGCACGGTCATACCATAGGCAGAAACGCCAGCTATGACCAGCACCAGCGAGCAAGACAGCAGCGCGTACGCCCGCGGCGCCAAGCCCAGTCGGCGTCGCATGCGCACCGCGGCGCCGCGCTTTGTCTGAGTGCCACCGGGCCGCATGCGTTCTCCTCCAAGAAAAACACGCCGCTCAGAAGCGGCGCATTCATTCAAATCCATATTTGAGTGTATCAGCGAACCAAAAAGGTTGCGCAACGAATGGGCAAATTAAGGATGCGAGCGGAAGCATCCATGCGATAAGCGGACACGAAGCATCTTTGTTGCACAACAAACTCACAGTCGCACGGGGAAATTATGACTACCCCGTGCGTCGCGAGGAAAACATACGGCAGGAGCAGGCTCGCCACCTAAATCGCACGACGGGCCTCGATGGCGCGGCCAAGTGTAAGCTCGTCGGCATACTCCAGGTCGCCGCCCACGGGCAGGCCGCTCGCCAGACGCGACACCTCGACGCCCAGCGGCTTGATAGTGCGGGCCAGGTAGCTCGCCGTGGTCTCGCCCTCGATGTTGGGGTTGGTGGCGATGATGACCTCATGGATATCCTCGTGGCCCAGACGCGCCAGCAGCTCGCGGATGTGCAACTGCTCGGGACCTATCTTGTCCATGGGGCTGATCACGCCGCCCAGCACATGGTACAGGCCATGGTAGCTGCCCGTGCGCTCGATTGCCTGGACGTCGCGCGGCTCGCCCACCACGCAAATACGAGTTGTGTCGCGCATCGAATCCTGACAGATGGAGCACTCGTCGGCCGTGGCGTAGTTAAAGCAACGGCTGCAAAAGTGGACCTCCTGCTTAACCTCCAGGATGGCCTCGGCCAGGCGGCGGGCCTCCTCGGCATCGGCCTCGAGCAGGTAATAGGCGATGCGCTGGGCCGACTTGGGACCAATACCCGGCAGACGACCCAGCTCATCGAGCAGTTTTTGCAGACTGTGATTCGCACTCATATATATACGTGTCTTAGAACGGCATGCCCGGGATGTTGAGGCCGCCGGTGATGGCGCCCATCTGCTTGTTGGCGAGCTCGTTGACGCCGCGGACGGCCTCGTTGACGGCAGCCATGATCATGTCCTGCAGCATATCGACGTCCTCGGGATCAAGCGCATCGGGATCGATGGTGAGGTTGACGAGCTCCATCTCGCCGTTAACGGTCACCTTGACCATGCCGCCGCCGGCAGAGGCGTCGACGGTCTGGGACTTGAGGTTCTCCTGCGCGGCGGCAAGCTGCTCCTGCATCTTGCGAGCCTGCTTCATCATCTGCTGCATGTTCATACCGGCCATGATGGCTCCTTTACGTGCGGCCGCGCGACAAGCTGCAAGGGCAGCCGGAGCACGGCGGGACTTTCAAACTCAAAAATCGTACCACGGCGCGGGGCAAGCGAGCGGGGCGGACGTGTTCCCTCAGTCGATATACATGTCCTGGAGTGCAAGCCGCGCCCAAAGATTATGCAAAGTTGAATAATTCGCATCTGCATAATATTGAAAGCTAAATCTTGTAGAGCCGGAATCCGGCATTTTCTGCATCCAGCTAGATAACAAAATGCCGAACCGCTGCTCGAGGCGGCGCTCATGATGGCAGGGTATAATTTGATTGTCACAGACAGCAATTTGGAGGTGCCCCCATGAATGCCCCCGACGCGCTCCAAAACATCCGCTCAAAACACCCCGTTGCATATGTGGTTCTCTATCTCTTTGTCGGCTGGGCATTACTGGTTGTCATCACCCATGCTATAGCCTTTGGAGCAGAACTGCTGATAGCCAGCTCGGACCAGCCCGTCGTCAAATGGGAGACGACCGATGAGTGCACCGACGGAACCCGAACCGTTTACTACAACAGCCCGTCCCTCTACCAAGAGTTCAAGGTCAAGATAAAGGACTCCAAGATTGTCGATGCCGAACCAGGCGCTTTCTTGACAATCGGAGCAACCCTCAACGCCGAGCAAGTCGAATACACGGACAGCCATGCGACGTATCGTATCGACCTCAGCATCCTAGGCCGACCGTCACGTACCTGTCTGCTCGAATGCGAGATACGCGGCACCGCGTTGCACATGTCCGAAATACAGATGCGCCCGGGCAAAGAGATCTCTTCTTGAGCAGCATACCCGCCCGCACGGTTACTCCACCGGTTTGAAGATGGTGGCCTGACCGAAGACGCTGCGGATGAGGTCTTTGGCCTCGTCCTCGGTCTGCGGGATGCTCGGGGCTGCGCCCTGGTGACCGAAGGGGCTGCCGGCGCCGGGGTTGGACTCCCAAGGAGCTGCGGGGGCGGCGTCGCCGGCAGCCCCTTCGG
>URHU01000010.1:0-30591 GCA_900547715.1 uncultured Collinsella sp.
GTCGTCAGCTCGTGTCGTGAGATGTTGGGTTAAGTCCCGCAACGAGCGCAACCCCCGCCGCGTGTTGCCATCGGGTGATGCCGGGAACCCACGCGGGACCGCCGCCGTCAAGGCGGAGGAGGGCGGGGACGACGTCAAGTCATCATGCCCCTTATGCCCTGGGCTGCACACGTGCTACAATGGCCGGTACAGAGGGATGCCACCCCGCGAGGGGGAGCGGATCCCGGAAAGCCGGCCCCAGTTCGGATTGGGGGCTGCAACCCGCCCCCATGAAGTCGGAGTTGCTAGTAATCGCGGATCAGCATGCCGCGGTGAATGCGTTCCCGGGCCTTGTACACACCGCCCGTCACACCACCCGAGTCGTCTGCACCCGAAGTCGCCGGCCCAACCGTCAAGGGGGGAGGCGCCGAAGGTGTGGAGGGTGAGGGGGGTGAAGTCGTAACAAGGTAGCCGTACCGGAAGGTGCGGCTGGATCACCTCCTTTCTAGGGAGATAAATCTTCTAGAGAGATCAACTTAACTCGAATAGAGGGCAGGAGCCCGTCCGGTGGATGTCGCCCGGAGTAAGTCCCCGCAGCACCCGGTCCCCGGGGTCGCACCCGCGTACCTTGAGAGCCGCATAGCGATAGGAGAGAGATGGAAGATCATTCTTCCAGACTCGATTCTTTTCTGCGATTTATCAGACAGAATGATAGCAATCATTCATCCGATCCAAACAAGAAGAATTCACTTATATATGAGTGAGGAGCATCTGATCGCGAGCACAGTCAACTGCTGTGCCGCGGTATGAGATACCCGAATTGCGACATACGAGCGCTATTCATGATATCGATTAATTAATTTTAGCGACACGTGGATATCCCGCGGGCCCGAGAGCGGTCCCGCAAGATACCACGGGCGCACGGCGGATGCCTTGGCACAGGGAGCCGATGAAGGACGCGGCAAGCTGCGATAATCCCCGGCGAGGAGCACACATCCTTCGACCCGGGGGTCTCCGAATGGGCGAACCCATCCACAGCAGTGTGGATATCCCCCCGCTGAACACATAGGCGGGGGGAGGACAACCCGGGGAACTGAAACATCTAAGTACCCGGAGGAGAGGAAATCAATCTCGAGACTCCCCGAGTAGCGGCGAGCGAAAGGGGACCGATGGCCAAACCGTCGAGCGGGCATACCCGGCAGGGGTTCCGCCGACGGGGTTGCAGGGCCGCGCATCCGGGGGCTGCCGCCCCCGGGCGCAGGTCCGGCTGGGGAGCGGAACGGCATGGGAGGGCCGGCCGCAGCGGGTGACAGCCCCGTACGCGAACCCAGACCGGACGGCGCGACGCGGTCCCTGAGTAGGGCCGGGCACGTGAAACCCGGTCCGAACCTGGGTGGACCACCATCCAAGCCTGAGTACTACCCTGTGACCGATAGCGCACCAGTACCGTGAGGGAAAGGTGAAAAGCACCCCGGGAGGGGAGTGAAACAGTACCTGAAACCGTGCGCCCACGAGCAGTCGGAGCACCTTTATGGTGTGACGGCGTGCCTTTTGTAGAATGAGCCAGCGAGTCGCTGGCGCGGGGCGAGGTTAACCGAAAGGGAGCCGGAGCGAAAGCGAGCCTTAACAGGGCGACTTGAGTCCCGCGCCGCGGACGCGAAGCCGGGTGAGCTATCCGTGGGCAGGCTGAAGCGGGGGTAAGACCCCGTGGAGGGCCGAACGCACGTCGGTTGAAAACGGCGGCGATGACCTGCGGATAGGGGTGAAAGGCCAATCAAACCCGGAGATATCTCGTTCTCCCCGAAATAGCTTTAGGGCTAGCGTCGCGCGTTCACCGCCGGAGGTAGAGCACCGGATGGACGAGGGGGCTTCGCCGCCTACCGAATCCAACCGAACTCCGAATGCCGGCGGCCCAGAGCGCGGCAGTCAGAGCATGTGGGCTAAGCTGTGTGCTCGAGAGGGAAACAGCCCGGACCGCCCGCTAAGGTCCCCAAGTTCCAGCCGAGTGGCAAAGGATGTGCGTCCGCCCAGACAACCAGGATGTTGGCTTAGAAGCAGCCATACATTCAAAGAGTGCGTAACAGCTCACTGGTCGAGTGGACATGCGCCGACAATACACGGGGCTAAGCTGGACACCGAAGCGGCGGGATTTTAATTCATTAGAATCGGTAGGGGAGCTTCCCATGGGCGGAGAAGCCGGAGGGCGACCGACGGTGGAGCGCATGGGAGTGAGAATGCTGGCATGAGTAGCGAGAGACGAGAGAGTAACTCGTCCGCCGTGAACCCGAGGTTTCCTGGGCAAGGCTAATCCTCCCAGGGTCAGTCGGGGGCTAAGGCGAGGCCGGGAGGCGTAGCCGACGCGCAGCAGGCAGACATTCCTGCACCGCGCACGCGGCGCTACGACCGACGGGGCGACGGATGGGGGTGGCTCGGCGGGGTTCTGGACGTCCCCGTGATGGAGCGCGGCCCGCGGACCAGGGAAATCCGGTCCGCATCAAGGGCGAGGCTCCGGACGAAGCGATTGAGCGAAGCGAGTGAGCCCGAGGTCCCTAGAAAAACCCCTAGGCAGGCGCGTGCGCGCCCGTACCGCAAACCGACACAGGTGGGTGGGTAGAACATACCGAGGCGATCGGGTCAACCATGGTCAAGGAACTCGGCACAATGGCCCCGTAACTTCGGGAGAAGGGGTGCCCGCGCGTACGTGAACGGACTTGCTCCGGGAGCGGAGGCGGGCCGCAGTGGAGAGGCCCAAGCGACTGTTTACCAAAAACACAGGACTCTGCAGAAGCCGCAAGGCGACGTATAGGGTCTGACGCCTGCCCGGTGCCGGAAGGTCACGCGGAGGAGTTAGCCGATTCGGCGAAGCCCCGAAGCCAAGCCCCGGTAAACGGCGGCCGTAACTATAACGGTCCTAAGGTAGCGAAATTCCTTGTCGGGTAAGTTCCGACCTGCACGAAAGGCGCAACGACTTGGGCGCTGTCTCGACCATGGACCCGGTGAAATTGCACTGGTCGTGAAGATGCGACTTACCCGCGGAAGGACGGAAAGACCCCGTGAACCTTCACTGCAGCTTGGCATTGGCCGCTGGTCCCGCGTGTAGAGGATAGGCAGGAGGCATCGATCCGGAGGCGCCAGCCCCCGGGGAGCCGCCCTTGGAATACTGCCCTCGCGCGACCGGCGTCCTAACCCGAGGCCGTCAACCGGCTCGGGGACCGTGCCAGGCGGGCAGTTTGACTGGGGCGGTCGCCTCCTAAAGGGTAACGGAGGCGCGCGAAGGTCCGCTCGGGACGGTCGGCAACCGTCCTTTTGAATGCAAGAGTACAAGCGGGCTTGACTGCGAGGCCCACAAGCCGAGCAGGTGCGAAAGCAGGCTCTAGTGATCCGGCGGCCCCGAGTGGGTGGGCCGTCGCTCAACGGATAAAAGGTACTCCGGGGATAACAGGCTGATCTTGCCCAAGAGTCCACATCGACGGCAAGGTTTGGCACCTCGATGTCGGCTCATCGCATCCTGGGGCTGGAGCAGGTCCCAAGGGTACGGCTGTTCGCCGTTTAAAGCGGTACGCGAGCTGGGTTCAGAACGTCGTGAGACAGTTCGGTCCCTATCCTCCGTGGGCGCAGGAGAATCGATGGAGGCTGCCCCCAGTACGAGAGGACCGGGGTGGACGCACCTCCGGTGAACCGGTTGTCGACCAACGGCACGGCCGGGTAGCCGCGTGCGGCGCGGATAACCGCTGAAGGCATCTAAGCGGGAAGCCGTTCCAGGGATTAGTTCTCCTTCCGGTAAGGGCCCAGGTAGACTACCTGGTCGATAGACGGCAGGTGCAAGGCTGGCGACAGCCTCAGCCGAGCCGCACTAATCGCCCGAGCTCTTCCGGAACCGCACCTCGCGGCCCGCGGGACATGCGCTCAGGAGCGCGGTCCGGGCACGAGGATGCCCCCGAGTCGAATCTTTCCTATGCGCCATGCGGCCCCCAGGGCACGTGAGAGAGACACCGGACACCGTAACGGTGGGCGCCGCCCACCGGTCAGCGGCCAGAGCATGGGGGGCACGCCCGGTCCCGTTCCGAACCCGGAAGCTAAGCCCCATCGCGCCGAGAGTACTGCGGGGTCAGCCCGTGGGAGGCCAGGGCGCCGCTGACCGGTGGACGGCACCGAGCCGTACGCTTGAACTGAGAAGGGGGAGGCCTCGCGGCCTCCCCCTTTTTTGCGTTTACGGGCTCTTGTCTCACATAGTAGCTGTGTTTTATAACCCTCGTTTGTCGCATCTTCTGTGAACGGGCTACAATAACTTAGTCTGTGCGATATGGAGGTGAACATGGCTGAAGCTGGTATCGGCGTTGATATCGTCGAGATTTCCCGTATGAAATCAATACTTGAAAAGACGCCGTCGTTTGCTCGGCGTGTGTTTACCGAAGAAGAGCGTGCGTATTGTGATGCATCATCGCGCCCCGCTGCTCACTATGCCAGCCGCTTTGCTTCGCGCGAGGCGGTACTTAAAGCTCTCGGCACGGGTTTTAGTCAAGGCGTTGGTCGCAAGGATGTTTCGGTTACGCGTGATAAACTCGGCAAACCGAAAGCGCTGCTTTCGGGCCGTGCTCTCGAGATCGCTCAAGAGCTGGGTGTTGTTGAGGTCGCTCTTTCCATTACGCTTACAGGAGACTTAGCCGTTGCGAATGCCATCGCGATTACCGAAGATGCTCGGCCTAAGCCAAAAGAGGAAAAGGTGAGTACCAAGAAACGCGTAGCGCAGACATTTAAAGAGGCTCGCTCTGTTTTAGATGAGCTTGAGCAGCTGCAGAATTCAGCATTGACGGAGCACCTGGGCGATGCTTCGCAAGATACGCTAGGAGCATAGATGAAACCGGTTTTGAGTACCGAAGAAGTCGTTCGTCTCGAGGATATCATCGAACGCGAAGGGACTTCGAAGGCCGAGCTTATGGAGCTAGCGGGTGAGTTTGCCGCCAACGAGGTCTTGAAGCTCAATCCCGATCGGGTTCTCGTTCTGGTCGGTTTTGGTAATAATGGCGGCGACGGTTGGGTTGCCGCCGATATTCTGAGCCATAAGGGTGTGGACGTCGATATCGTTTCTCCGGTTGAGCCGGATGAGATTCCTGCTGCTCTGGCACGTCATGTTGCTCGTCGTACTGCCGGCCGCGATGTGCACGTTTGCGTCGGCCCCTCGCGTGACGAACTCGAGGTTTTGATCGATAAGGCCGATGTTGTTGTCGATGCCATTTTTGGTACCGGTTTCCACGGGAATCTGCGTGCGCCGTTCTCCATCTGGATTCCTACGGTCAATGAATGCGCCGATTGTGTCGTATCCATTGATGTCCCCTCGGGCCTGAATGCCGAGACGGGCGTTGTTGATGACGACTGCATTCGTGCCGAGCATACGGTGACGATGATTGCGCCCAAGATTGGTCTGTATAGCGCTGATGGTCCTGAGTATGCTGGCGATTTGATCTGCGGCAATCTTTACGACCGTCTTGACGAGGTCATCGATGATGTCGAACACGCCGCCGAGATTGTCGAGCCCGGTGACTTAGTCGATTACTTTGCTCCACTTCCTACGAATATCGATAAGTATTCCCGTGGCTCTGTGCTTATTGTCGCCGGATCTGCGCAATATCCTGGTGCTGCCATTATGGCGGCCAAGTCTGCAGCTCGCGCGGGTGCTGGTTACGTGGCAGTCGCGGCTCCTGACGCCTGCGCCAATCTTATTCGCATGGCACTTCCTTCGATTCCCGTCTTTGCTATTCCGTCTGATTCCCGCGGCTCCTTTGGCGCCGCTGCGCGCATGACGGTGTGCGAGATTGCAAAGAAGTACAGCTGCGTACTGTGCGGTCCCGGTATGACGACGTCTGCCGGCGCTATGCAGGTGGTTTCGGGCTTGCTCGAGCTTGATGTGCCGCTTATCTTGGACGCCGATGCACTCAACTGCCTTGCTAAGATTGCCATTGACGGTATTGATAGTAATCCCGAGATGTATCGTCGCGAGCAGCCGTTGGTTATGACGCCGCACTATCGTGAACTTTCGCGTCTGGTTGCCGGTGACGAGGTGAACGACCTTGGTACTGCGATTGCAGCCGCGCAGAAGGTTGTCTGGGCTGCAGGCTCTGACAATCTGGTGGTCATTGCCAAGGGGCCGACGACGGCTATCTGTGGCGTTGAGCGTGTGCTGCT
The DNA here is from genome assembly GCA_900547715.1 of uncultured Collinsella sp. Taxonomy (GTDB): domain Bacteria; phylum Actinomycetota; class Coriobacteriia; order Coriobacteriales; family Coriobacteriaceae; genus Collinsella. Next base: position 6,163 of record URHU01000010.1, read on the forward strand.
GCCGCTCTCGGGTCCGGCTTCTCTGGCAACTGCCGGTTCGGGTGATGTTCTCGCGGGTATTTTGGCCGGCACGCTTGCCACCATGCGCGACGAGATGGATCGTTGGGAGTTGCTGTATTCGTACGCCGTCGCACTTCACAGCTACGCCGGTTTTGCCGCGGCGACGGAGTATGGTGAGAAGAGCGTCATCGCGACCGATCTTATCGACTTGATCGGTCCGGCCATGGAACTGGCGGCAAAGGATGCGCTCGAAGATCTGGGAATCATGGACGAAGGGTCGGATGACTAATCATGAATAAAGCCGATTTGACGCGCTGGTCCTGGGTCGAGATCGACCGCGGGGCGCTCCGTCGCAACACGAGGGCCTATAAGAACTTGCTGAATCCACGTCAGCGCCTGTGCTGCGTGGTCAAGGCCGATGCTTATGGTCATGGAGCTGTTGAGTGCGCCAAGATCATGTATTCGGCCGGTGCCGACATGTTTGCCGTGGCGACGGTTAACGAGGGCGTTGAGCTCCGACAGGGCGGGATTACGAAACCCATCCTCATCCTAAGCGAGCCGCCTATCGAGGCCATTCCGACGTTGCTCGAGTTTGATATCATGCCTTCGGTCTATACGTCTGACTTTGCTCTTGCGTATGGCGAATGTGCCGTCGCGGCGGGCAAAGTGGGCAAGTATCATCTCGCCATCGAGACGGGCATGAATCGTATCGGCGTTCACTACACGCAGGTGCTCGACTTTGTCCGCGGTATAAATTTCCATCGCGGTATTCAGTGCAACGGCGTATTTACGCACTTCGCCACGGCCGATGAACCTTCGGGCTGGGACTACAAGCTGCAGTGTCAGCGCTTTACCGAGGCCGTTCAGGCCATTAAGGATGCGGGTTTTGAGTGCGGTATCGTGCACTGCGCCAACACGCCGTCCTCGATGCTCGACCCCTCGATGCATTTTGATATGATCCGTGCCGGCGTTGGCTTGTATGGCATGCAGCCGTGCGAGCTGAGTGGCCGCGTGATGCAGCTTGATCCCGTTATGAGCGTCCATGCGCGCGTGACGCGCGTGGCACACCCTGCGATGGGTGAGGGCGTGGGCTACGGCTTTACCTACCGCGTACCGCGTACGCGCGTTCAGATCTGCACGCTGCCGATTGGTTATGCCGACGGCCTATCGCGTACGCTTTCCAATCATATGGATGTGCTGTATCGCGGCGAGCGCGTGCATCAGGTTGGCAATATCTGCATGGATCAGTTTATGGTCGCCATTCAGTCCAACCCGGCACACGAGATTCCCGAGGCCGAATATGGTGACGAGATGATCATTGTCGGCCGCGATGGCGATGCCGAGATCACTATGGACGAGATGGCCCGACTGCGCGGAACGATTAACTACGAGGTCGCCTGCGGCTTTGGCATGCGCCTCGACAAGGTCTACGTGTAGGAGTCGCCATGGGCGTCATGCACATCCCCGGCCATACCCATCAGGCACCACGTGAGGTCGCACTCGAGGAAATTGAGGCCGTTCTGGGTGATTGTCACCTCTGCCAGCTCTACCAGTCGCGTCACAATATCGTGTTTGGCGTGGGAAACCCCCGCGCTCGCGTGATGTTTATTGGTGAGGCGCCGGGCCGCAATGAGGATTTGCAGGGCGAGCCCTTTGTGGGGGCGGCAGGCGAGGACCTTAACGGCATTTTGTCGCTGGCGGGGCTCAAACGCGAAGACGTCTACATTGCCAACGTGCTTAAGTGCCGCCCGCCGGGAAACCGCAATCCGCGTCCCGAGGAAGTGCTGGCTTGCTCGCCGTTTTTGCGTGAGCAGATTCGAAGCATCTGGCCTGATATTATCGTGACGCTCGGCAACCCCGCGACGCACTTTGTGCTTAAGACCGAGATTGGCATTACTAAGCTGCGCGGCAGGTTCCACCAGATGGGGCATTTTGTAGTAATGCCCACTTTTCATCCGGCAGCGGCGCTGCGCAATCCGGCGTGGCAGGAGCTGCTGGAGGAAGACTTTAAGATGCTGGGCGACTATCTGGAGCGACATCCCGCACCAGAGGACGCCTCGGAATAATAATAAGGAGCATATATGTCCCTGGATCGCCTGGGGGTAGGTACTTACAAAACGACTTGCGCTGCCGATACGGAGTACTTTGGCGAGCTAATTGCACCGTGCCTTGAGGACGGCGATGTGCTCATCCTGACCGGTGGCCTGGGAGTGGGCAAAACTCACTTTACCAAGGGCGTCTCGCGCGGGCTGGGTGATGGGCATATGGTTACGAGTCCTACGTTTGCGCTCATGGCCGTTCACGATCAAGGTCGTATTCCGCTGTTTCACTTTGATCTATACCGCCTGGAGCATGCCTACGAGCTCGAGGATACGGGCATTTTCGATGTGCTGGGCTATGAGGGTGCTTGCCTGCTGGAATGGGGCGAACAATTCCAGGACGAGCTGACGGATGAGTATCTTTCGGTGACGCTCAAGCGTGATGAGGGCGACAGCGATGTGCGAACGATAACGCTTGAGGCGCACGGTGACCGCGCAATGGAGCTTTCCCATTTGATTGATAAGGCTGTACAAGATGAGCTTGCATAACGACAACGCGCTGGTGGTGGCGCTCGATACCTCGACCGACATGCTTGCCTGCGCGGCAAGCTGGATTGATGGGCAGACGGGCGAGACGAAGCTCGTGAGTGGCGACCACATGTGTCGCCGTCACGCCAACGTTGAGCTCGTGAATACCGTTGATGGCGTGCTGGCTCAAGCCGGTCTGGATCGCAGCGATGTTGGTTGCTATGTGGTCGGCCGCGGCCCGGGGTCCTTTACGGGTGTGCGCATCGGCATCTCCACTGCCAAGGGCCTCGCGCGTGGTGCCAATGTTCCGCTGCTGGGCGTGTCGACGCTCGACGCTTGCGCTTGGACGGCGTGGAAGGCTGGCGTGCGCGGCAAGCTTGGTATCTTGGCCGATGCTATGCGCGGTGAGGTATATCCGGCGCTGTATATGCTGGTTGATGAGGGTCCCGAGCGTCAATTTGAGCGCGAACACGTGGTCAAGGCCGCCGTGGCGCTCGATGAGTGGCGCCAAGCAGCGGACTGGGACCAGGTTCAGCTGACCGGTGACGGTCTCGTGCGCTATGGCAAGCTGCTGGGTGAGGACGAGACCGCCCGCTGCGTGGAGCGCGACCTGTGGTGGCCTTCGGGCGAGGGCTTACTGCTCGCGCACGCTGCGGGTGACGGCGATCCGGCCCGCGTCTTGCCGATTTACACGCGCCTTTCGGATGCCGAGGAAAACGAGCGCAAGCGTCTTGGTCTTGCCGAGAGTGCGCAGAGCGAAATTACGGGTGTTGACGATGAGCTCGCCGGTCGTCATCTGCAGTTCCGTCCCATGGGCGCGGCGGATGCCGAGGGCACGAGCGCGCTGGAGGCTGCCTGCTTTGAAGGTGCCGGACACGAGGCGTGGACGCCGGGCATGTTCCTGTCCGAACTGGGCGAGGACGTTGCTGCGCCGCGTAGTTGGTGGGTGGCACACGACGACGGCAAGCTGCTGGGCCTTGCCGGCGGTATGGTCGTGGACGGTGATGTGCAGATTCTGGATGTCGCCGTCGACCCGGCACATCGCCGTGAGGGTATTGCTCGTAAGCTGCTGTCGCACGTGAGCTATGATGCCCAGATGCTCGGCTGCACCACGGCTTCGCTCGAGGTCGAGGACGGCAACGAGGGAGCGATCGCGCTCTATGCCGCTCTGGGCTTTACCGAGGCGGGTCGTCGTCGTGGCTACTACGGTGCCGGCAAGGACGCCATCGTCATGACGGCCCCTCTTCCCCTCGTGCTTCCGGTCGACAATGCCTCGCCCGAGCCGACGGCAGCCGAGCAGCGCGTATGGCCGCTGCCTGCGCCCGAGCGAACCGTTGAGGAGCGCGCTGAAATTGAGCGCCGTCGCCTAGTGCTCGCTATCGAGAGTTCCTGCGACGAGACGGCCGTGGCGATTATCGATGCGGATGGCAATATGCTGGCCAACCAGGTGTCGACACAGATTGATTTTCACGCCCGCTTTGGCGGCGTGGTGCCCGAGATCGCCTCGCGCAAGCACGTTGAGGTGATTGTGAGTGTCGTAGATGCGGCGCTCGAGGATGCCGCGGCATCGCTTGGCCTTGAGGGTGGGGCGATTGCGCCAAGTGAGCTTGCCGCCGTGGGCGTGACGCAAGGTCCGGGCCTGGTGGGTGCCCTGGTGGTGGGTGTCGCCTTTGCCAAGGGCTTTGCGTATGCTGCCGGTAAGCCGCTCGTATGCGTTAACCATCTGGAGGGGCACCTGTTTGCCAACTTGCTGGCGCAGCCCGACCTCAAGCCGCCGTTCATCTTCACGCTTGTCTCGGGCGGGCACACCATGCTCGTGCACGTGAAGGCATGGGGCGACTACGAGGTACTTGGTGAGACACTCGACGATGCTGTGGGCGAGGCCTTCGACAAGGTAGCCAAGGCGTTGGGCCTGGGCTATCCCGGTGGCCCCATCATCTCCAAGCTGGCCGAGACGGGCAATTCCCGCGCGATCGATTTCCCCCGTGCGCTTAACAGCAGGGGAGATTATCGTTTCTCGCTTTCGGGTCTTAAAACGGCTGTGACGCTCTACATTGAACAGGAGACCAAGGCCGGGCGCACGATTCACCTGCCCGATCTGGCAGCTTCGTTTGAGGCAGCTGTCTTTGACGTGCAGTACAAGAAGGCCAAAAACGCACTGCACGCTACCGGATGCAAGGAATACTGCATCGGTGGCGGCGTCTCGGCCAACCCGCATCTGCGCGAGATGATGATCAAGAAGCTTGGGCGTCAGGGGATTCGCGTAACGGTGCCGCCCTTGTCTGCTTGTACCGATAACGCAGCCATGATCGCGGAGGTCGCCCGCCGTAAATTCGACCGAGGTGAAATCTCGCCGTTCGATGTCGACGCCGATCCGAACATGACGCTGTAGCTGGTACGGCGCGGTCCCCGGACGGAGGGGCCGGATATAAGGTTTCCTGCTCTACAGTCCTGCGCAAGACGAAGGCCACATTAAGTGGCCTTCTTTGCGTGCGGAACTCGCGATGAACTTCGTGCCCCGCCGTCCGGGAGGACGCCTCTTTATTGATGGGAGGCCTGATAGGTCGATGGTTCCGTGCCCGGATGCGTCCAAAGTGGGACGGGCTTTCCGGATGGTCAGGCTTTCGAAAAATGCGTCCCGGAAATTGCCTTTGGAATGGGACGTAGTTTCCCGTTGAGGTGCTTTGCGGAAAGTGCATCCCACTCTGGGCGGGCGAAGTGGGACACACTTTCCCAAAGGCGCTCCAACGGGAAATTGCGTCCCATTATTCGGTCAAGAAACGGGATGCATTTTCCCAATGAGAGCAAAACCGGAAAATGCATCCCACAATCAGCCCTCAAAGTGGGACGCCGTTTCCCAATGAGGCTCAAGCGGAAAATGCGTCCCGGAATTTGCGCTCAAAGTGGGATGCGGTTTCCGGTTGAGGGTCTAAGGGGAAAATGCGTCCCAGAATCGACGCTTGAAATGGGATACAGTTTCCCGATGAGGCACTCGACGGAAAATACATCCCAGAAATGGCCTTTGAGCTGGGATAAAATTTCCGCGGCATCTCGGATTCTCAAAAATGAGACACGCCGTTGGCGAAAATGAGACACGTGATATCGGGCATCGGATGTATCATTTGCAAAAATGAGTCCACTCCACTCGAATAAAGCGAGGTCCCTCATGTACGTTCCACACCCCCGTATCCGTAGGCTGTCGAAAATCCCGCTTGTTGGGACGGCGGCGCTTGCTGCGTTGATCGCCACGAGCGTCGCCTGCTTCACGGCCACGCCCCAGGTTGCCCAGGCGGCAGACGCGCCCGCAATCACCGATATGACCGAGCAGGATTATCAAGCCCTGGGTCTGGGCACGAGCGAGGACATTCCGGCCGATACCGTTGGCCCCTATTCCACTGATACCCCCACGACGTTTGCCACGCGCAGCGAGGTCTATATGGCAGCTAACGGTAGCCATGGCAATCGCTACACTCTGCGCGACAAGCTCGAGAACGTCGAGCGCGGTGACATTGGCGGCAGCAGCAAACTCACCGATGGCTATGGAAGTGTGTGGGGCGCCGCAAAGTTCTGGCAAAACGTCAACAACTTCGATACGAACAGCGATCTCTACAAGCATAGCGACTACGGTGGCGGCACCTGGTCGTACCTAAGCAACAATGAGTCCTCAACAGTACTCGCCAACGACAACAACGGTTTCTCGGGCATTCACGCCACGAGTGTTGAGTTCTGCAGCGACGCCAGCACGGGCAAAAAGAGCCGCGTTGCCGAGCTCCGTGCCTACGGCGACAGTTCCTCCACGACGATTGACGGCAAGTCATACGCCGGAAAGGTTGAGCTGGTCCTCTACTCGTTTAGCAACGGGCGTACGCGCACTCTCGACACACACCTGCCGGTGACGGTCAACACTAATATGATGTACGAAGGCCGTTTTAAGTACCTGGATGCCGGTTACCTGCAAGAGCACGACGCCGTCTTTGATGTCGAGGCGGGCGATGTCGATGGCGACGGCGTCGACGAGCTTTTTGTCTACGCGGGCTGCTATGTCGACGAGAACGGCGTGCGCAAGGCTGTAGTCGACATGTATGACTTGGAGGGCGGCAACTGGAAGCAAAGCGTCGTCAAGATCGATGCCGGTAACGCCGCGGACTACACCACGCACAACAAGGGCGGGAACGACTCCTGGACGCAGCTTCAGTCAACTCCTGTCGTTTCGCTAGCGGCCGGCGACCTCGATCGCGATTTTTGCGATGACCTCGCCATCGTGGTCTCGGCACCCTACGGCAAGAAGAATATTGATAAGTCGACGCATTGCGAGCTGTTTTCGTGGGATGCATCCAAGGGTGCGCTCGTCCATGTCGATGCTCTGGGCGACGCGGGCGCAATCTCCCTCTCCGCGAACGGCAAGACCATGGTCGCTGCGAATGCGACGTTCGGCACGTTTGCCGCCTACGATGAAGAAGGAAAGAAGACGGGTGAAACCGTCACGGGCCTTATTCTTGCGGGCTATGACTGGCAACGCAGCGCTTTTGATTACGGCGCTTCTGACGGCAGCAAGGGGCTGTACGGCGCGCTGTACCGCTACGCGTATTTTGACTCGGAGTCTGGCGAGTTCAAGCTTTCCGATTGTAAGGAATACAGAGACGGGCTCCTCGCCTCCTATGGGCTGATGCATGTGCCCAACAGCGCATGGAAGGATAGCGCTCAGGATAAGCGCTATCCGTGCACCTTGGCGCCTATTGCCCTTGCCACTGCCAACCTTGACGGCCTGTCCGAGCAGCTGGCGGTCGACGAGGTGCTCGTGGGCGGTGATGTGTTCCGCGACTTTGCCTGCAACACGGCACAGAGCGGGGCTCAGGGCTTGGGGTCCATGGTCGGAACCATGAGCATGAGCGGTCAGCAATACAACAGCAGCAACAAGCATGACCACAAGGGTATAGAGCAGGTGTGGATCAGCGACGTCAAGGCGGGCAGCGTCTCGGGTTCGGACCGCTATAACGAGAGCTTTATCGCCGTGGTGGGCAAGCACCGCGACGAGGACCTGCGCAAGAACGATGACTACTATTGGATGACCGCCTCGCATTTTTCGCTCGACGAGAACGGAAAGGTGCGCCGCGGCGAGGAGCAGGTGATTAGCGAGAGCAACCGTCGCGGCACTACCTACGGCACATTTATCTCGCTCGCGCTGCCCGATGTCGACAACGACAGCGTCAAGATCACGTACAAGGACCGCTACAAGGTCTATACCAACCCGCGCGTGCTTGCCGTGCTGCAGGATGCGCCCTATGTTGAGGATCTGGAGCAGGCATACGGCTATCTGGTGTTGGGCGGCACGTCATACGGAGAGGAAAAGGGCACGGGGACATCCCAGGGCTATACCATTGGCGCCGAGTTGGGCGTTGCCGTCGAGGTGCAGACCGGTCCGCCCCTGGTCGCGATGAATGCTTCAGTCGATTTTGCCGCCGAGGGATGCTATGACTACCGGAGCGAGCGCACGGTCAGCGCAAGCGTAAGCTATGAGTCGCATGCCGGCGAGGGTGACAAGGCCGTGCTCTACACGATTCCGATGGTCTATTACGAGTATGAGATCGAAAATGAGGAAACTGGTGGCAAGGGCGTGATGGCGGCGCCCGTGTCGCTCGGCGCGCAGACCTCGGTCGTTAATGTCGAGGCCTATGACCGCATTGCCAAACAGCACAATATGACGCCGCTCAGCTACTTTTTGACCAACCGGTCGGGAGAACCCGGAACCTATCAAACGACGCTCAACGGCGAGACTCCCGTTGGGGATTCCTTTGGCCTGGGCAAGCCTGGCGTAACGCGCGCCTACACGCACGATGGGTTTAACGGCGCCGCCGCGCAGTCGGGGGCGAGCATTGAGCAGACCATCGAAGTCGAGGAGGGCAAGGAGCAGGAGCTCGAGCTCGGCTTGACGCTGAACGGCAGCGTTGTCATGGGCGCGAAGCTCGCAAAGCACGAGTTGTTTGGCGGCCTGTGCTTTGGTGCCAACGCCGGCTTTACTACGGGTAACTCCTCGAGTGAATCGACCGAATACGGCGGCACCGTCGACAACCTGCCCGAGGCCGCGCAGGGCAAGTACGGTTTTGTGTGGCGTCTGGGCGTCAACGCGGTGGATGTCGACAAGTTCGAGGCGGACTCGGGCGACAAGCTCGGCACCAAGGACACCGACCAGTTCTGGATCGTGGGCTATGACGTTAAGGACGTCGAGATGCCCGACGCGCCGGCCGTGACGGGCTTTACGGCAAACGCCGTCGATTCGACTAGCGTTACGTTTAGCTGGGACGATGTACTCGCAAACAAGAGTGGCTTTAGCTACGGCGTGGGCATGCTGCAGAGCAATGCGGCGGATGCGGTCGTCAATAGCTGGAAGATTGCCGACAACACACAGACCTCGCTCAAGTGGGATGGGCTGCAGCCCAATACGGAGTATCGATTCGCCATCGCCGCCGTTAAGAATGGATCCACGACCGAAACAGGTATTCGCTCGGCAATCATCACGGTCAAGACCATGCCCGATGGCATGACGATGACCGTGAGCGGACCTGCGGCGGATGCTGCGGAGGGGCCGGATCTTGGATACGACTCTTCGGTTGAGCGCGCGGCGGGAAGCCACCTGACGCTCTCGGCGATTGGCCATGTGAAGCAACTCGGTGCCGACGATAGCGAAACAGGGCTGGCACCGACCTATATGTGGTACCGCAAGGGCCGCGGCGAGACAGAGTTTAAGCTCGTGGGTGCCGATGGCAACCTTGCGGCTGGAACGGCCTCAAAGCTCGAGATTGACCTGACCGCAGACGATGACGGTGCGCAGTATTACTGCCACGTGGGATACAACGACGTGGGCCTCGACACCGGCACGACGCTCGTGAATATCGAGGCCGAGGAGACGGCGCCCACAACGGTGAACGCCACCCCGATCCGCACGCGCCGCTTGTTCTCACAGGCAAGTGCGGGCGCCAAGAAGTTCCTGGACCATACGCTGGTAAACACCGCCGGCCCAACCGATTCCGAAGGCTCAAAGGACCCCGAGACTCCTGAGACCCCGACGAACCCGGACAAGCCCAAGTCCGACAACGGAGCTAAGACCGACACCAAGGTCAAGACTACGACCACAGCGAAGAACCTCGCAAACACCGGCGACCAAACATTCGCCCTAGTCGCCACCGCAGCAGCAGCGGGAGCAACGCTCGTAGCGATAGCCCTCATCATGCTGATCAAGCGCCGCAAGACCCACTAGTAGCCAGTCGAACATATCGACAACCCAAAAACCCGGGTAGCCAAAAAACAGGCCACCCGGGTTTTCTGTTGAGTGGAGACTCCGCAAGCGGAAACTGCATCCCATTCCAGACAAGAATTCCGGGACACACTTTCCGCAAACAAAGAAGGCCACTTAATGTGGCCTCCGTCTTGCGCAGGACTGTCCGAGCAGGGAACCTTACATACCTCCGCCCGGACAGACGTTTCAGTTATGAGCGACCCGCTACTTGATCTTGGTCGTGCCCGGCGCCAGGTTGGGGTCGGTCTCGTTGGCCTCGGTCTGGAAGTGCTCGGTGTACACGCTCTTGCCGTCGCGGAACATCTCGTAGTACTGCATCTTGGCGTAATCCTCGCGCGCCTTGGTGGCGGCTGCTGCGGCGGCGTCGTCACCGGTGACGTTGGAGGAGAGCGCCCAGCGCAGGCTGGCGTCCTCGTAGCCCACCGAGTTGATGGCGGGCAGCGACTCGCGCAGCGTCATGTGCGCTTTCTGGTAGTCGGTCAGCGGTGCGCCGATCAGCTGCATAAGCTGCGTGGACAGGTAGTTGGTGGACAGGTCGTCGACCTCGCTCGTCTGGTCGCAGCCGGCAACGTCGTAGTTGGCCCAGATGATGTAGTCGGTCTGCCACAGACGTTCCTGGTGCGTGGCATCGTCCTCGCCGGTAAACCACTTGTCGTTGAACTTGGACGGGAAGAACGGCTGGTGGTCGCCCCAGAACACCACGACTACCTTACGGTCGAGCTTGCTCAGGGCGTTGAGGAAGTAGCGAAGCGCCTGGTCGGACTGCTCGATGCACGAGACATACTCGTCGACATCGGAGAGCGTGCCGTCCTCGACGGTCTTGGCGTCCAGATCGGTCGTGTCGATGTTCAGGTGCATCTGCTTGTCGACCGGCAGCAGACCCGTGTCGTAGCCCGAGTGGTTCTGCATGGTCACGTCGAAGATAAACTGCGGATCGGCGTTCTGGTCGAGCAGCTCAAGAATCTTGTCGTAGGTAGCCTGGTCGGTCACCATGCCGCGCAGGGTGTCGGCTCCCTGGAAATCGTTGATGGACAGGAACTGGTCAAAGCCAAAGTCCTTATAGACGTTTTCGCGGTTCCAGTTGGTGGCGTGGTTGGGGTGCATGGCCGTGGTGGAATATCCGAGCGACTTGAACTGCTCTGCCAGGTTCCCGGTCGTCTCCATGTTGTAGATGGTGTACGGATACACGCCCGAGCCCAGGTTGGCCATGGAGTTGCCGGTCATAAACTCAAACTCGGTATTGGCGGTGCCGCCGCCGTAGGCGCTCACGTAGAGCTTGCCGCGGCTGAGGCAGTTGGACAGGTTCTTAAAGTACTGCGGGCCTTCGTAGCCGGCGCGCATGTTCTGGTAGATCGAAAGGTCTGAGAAGGTCTCGTTCATGATGGCGATGACCGTGGGCTTCTCGCTATCGAACTGCTCCTTTGCGGCGGCGCGCTCGTCGCTCTTGGCCGCGTCGGACTTGTCGTAGGCCTTGGTGTACTTTTTGAGCGTGGCCTTGGCATCGTCGACGGAGTAGTCGGCGGGTTTGGGCGGCTTGATGGACTGCGCTGCGCTAATGAAAGCGGGCAGGTATCCCTCGCGCCAGTAGCTCTCGAGCGGACGCCAGGTGTAGACGGTGATGCCGAGGGTGTTGTAGTAGTCGATAAGCGTGACGTGCGCGGTCACGCCGCCCAGGCACAGCACCGCCACGAGCAGGTTGGTGAGCAGCATGCGCTTGGCGTTGGCGGCGCCCTTCTGACGGTGCGGTGCCACCAGTCCGGCGTACTCGCATAGCAGCATGGCGATGGCGGTAAAGCCCATGGACAGCACGCAGAACAGCGAGATCGAGAAGGTGTAGCCGGTGCCGGCGACCGCAGCGGCGGTGGAGATGGCCGAAAGGTCGCCCGGCTGGATGGGCATGGATTTAAACGTGATGACGAAGAACTCGGCAATGCCCAGGACAAATAGGGCAAAGGCCAGGATCGCGGGAGCTGCGCCGTGGCGCTGGAACAGGAAGAACAGGCCGACCATGAGCGTGGTGATGATGGCCCACTCGAGTAGGATGCACAGGGGGTAGACCCAGGTAAAGTCGTGGTTGGACGAAACCTCCATGCCCAGCAGCGCAAAAACGCCGGCGAGCAGCAGGCACAGGACGGCGGCGACGAGCGGTTTGCCCACAAAGGCGCCGCGCAGGCGGGCGAGCTTGCCGGTGGGGGCGGGGGCGTCGGGCTTGGCGAACGCAAAGACGCGCGGGGCGATGCGGTCGCGGGCGATGCTGGCCCAAGCGCAGCCGGTGAGGATGGCATTGGTCAGGATGAGCATCACAAAGGCGAGCGGCTCGTTTTGCGCGACGAGACCAATAGCGCCCCAGACGGTCAAAAAGAGCTGGAACAGGCCAAAGGCGACGCTCCAGGCGATAGCGCCCTTGGCAACGGTGCCCGACTGTGCGCGAATGGCCTTGGCCTCGCGCAAAACAAGGTAGACGGTCGCCGCAAGACCGACGAGCGAGATGGCGGCAGCGAACATGCTGAGACTCCTCACAAACTAAAACCTACGAAAGCGGGGGTTTACCCGATTGTTACCTAAATATGCGCTGCATTTGCGGGCTGCGCACAACAACCAGCCATATTAACGCGCATGTGTGGCGGTGCGGCGCAGTGTAGTGGCGACCTGCGCGATAATGGACGGGAATTACATGGAAACGTAAAGGCTTCTTAAAGAAATGGCGAGGGTAGGGCGATGAGCGAGCAGGTTTGCAAGGCGGACATGGGCGGCGACGGAGCCGCGGGCGTGGATACGAACGGCTATCCGGTCGAGACTACGGGCAATGCGGTGCTGGACATCTTGGAGCATCGCTCGTCTACGCGCGCCTTCGCGCGTGACGACAACGACCGTCCCGTAGCGGTGACCGACGAGCAGCGGGCGGCGATTCTGCATGCGGCGAGTCGCGCGCCGTCGGCGGGCGCTATGATGATGTATTCCATCGTAAGCATTCGCGAGCAGACTACGCTGGACCGTCTGGCCGACCTGTGCGACCACCAGCCTATGATCGCCAAGGCGCCCTGGGCACTTATATTTGTGGTCGATTATGCAAAGTGGATCGATCTGTTTGAGCACGTGGGCTGCTTTGAGCCCGAGTTTGTCGAGCGCACGGGTAAGGCACCTCGCCGTGCACCGGGTTTGGGCGACTTTGCCATCGCGGCCCAGGACGCCGTGATCGCCGCGCAAAACGCCGCGGTTGCCGCCGAGGCCCTGGGGCTGGGAAGCTGCTATATCGGCGATATCGTGGAGAACGCTGAGGAAGTTGCCGAGCTGCTCGATCTGCCGCCCTATACCATGCCGCTGTCGATGCTCATCATCGGCACGCCCCGTAAGGAGCGTCCGGCCATTGCGCATCCCGTGGTGAACCTGGTGCACGAGGAGCGCTACTGCCGCGCCGATGCTGCGACTATGGACGCGCAGGTGGCCGAGATGGACGCGATGTTCCGTCCGCATGCCCGCGAGGTGGGGGAGCGCGTCGTGGATATCTACACCCGCAAGCACACGAGCCCCTTTATGGCCGAGATGAGCCGCTCCATGGAGTGGTGGTTCAAAAACTGGCTCGGAAAATGACGAATGTGACAAAGGGACAGTCCCTTTGTCACATTCCATATCGCCGCGGTGGCCTAAAGGCCGTATAAATGTTTATCTAGCTGGGAAAACAGTGCCATTCAAACATGGGCCGATTACCTATAATTCCTTCGAACATTAAAGTTGGGAGGAAACCGGCTTATGGAACAAAAGGCCAAGGAGGCAGCCTCGCACGCTGCGATTCCTGTGAGCATCTCGGCGATGCTCGTCACGCTGGGCGTGGTGTACGGCGATATCGGCACCAGCCCTATGTATGTAACCAAGGCGCTCGTTGCCGGCAACGGCGGCATCGGAAGTGTGACGGAGGAGTTCGTGCTTGGCGCGCTCTCCCTTGTCGTGTGGACGGTCACGCTGCTGACCACCGTCAAGTATGTGCTCATCTCGTTGCGCGCCGATAACCATGGTGAGGGCGGCATCTTTGCCCTGTACAGCCTGGTCAAGCGCTGCGGCAAGTGGCTTATCATCCCCGCCATGCTGGGTGGCGCCGCGCTGCTCGCCGACGGCATCCTGACGCCGGCCGTTACCGTTACCACGGCCATCGAGGGCCTGCGAACCATCCCGGCGGTTCATGCCGTGCTGGGCGATGACCAGGGCCGCGTCGTCGCCATTACGCTCGCCATCATCATCGCGCTCTTCTTGGTACAGCGCATCGGTACGGCCAAGATTGGTCACGCCTTTGGCCCCATCATGACGCTGTGGTTTCTGTTCCTGGGCGGCACGGGTCTGTTCTTTGTCTTCCAGCACCCCGCCGTGCTGCTGTGCCTCAACCCGGTGCGCGGCATCGCCTTTTTGCTAAGCCCCAACAACCACGCGGGCATCATGATTCTGGGCAGCTGCTTCCTCGCCACCACCGGTGCCGAGGCGCTCTACTCCGACATGGGCCACGTCGGCCGCGGCAACATCTACGCCACCTGGCCGTTCGTTAAGTGCTGCTTGCTGCTTTCCTATATGGGCCAGGGTGCTTGGCTTATGAACAACGCTGCCAACCCCGAGCTCATGGGTATTGCCGACCTCAATCCGTTCTACCAGATGCTCGCCCCGGGCCTGCGCCCGTTTGCCGTCGGCCTTTCCACCATCGCGGCCATCATCGCCTCGCAGGCGCTCATCACCGGCGCATTCTCGCTGGTGTCCGAGGCCAGCCGCCTGGACCTTATGCCGCACATGCAGGTCTTCTACCCTGCCGAGACCAAGGGCCAGCTCTACATCCCCATGGTCAACAACGTCATGCTTGTGGGCTGCGTCATCGTGGTGCTGCTGTTCCAGAACTCGGCGCATATGGAAGCCGCCTACGGCCTTGCCATTACGCTGACTATGATGTGCACCACGCTGCTGCTCTTCTTCTACCTGCACGAGGAGCGCAAGCTCAAGGTTGCTCCGTGGATCTTCGCGGCCTTCTTCCTTTTGCTCGAAGGCTTCTTCTTCGTGAGCTCGCTTACCAAGTTCTTCCACGGCGGTTACTTCACCATCCTCATGGCTGCACTCATCATGGGCATTATGGTGTGCTGGTACAACGGCACGGCGGTCGAGCAGCGCCAGTTTACGCTGCTGCCGCTGCGCAGCTACCTGCCGCAGCTCAAGCGCCTGCGCGACGACGACCGTTACGAGCGCATGAGCGACAACGTCGTGTACCTGACCAAGGACACCCATACCGACTACATCGACCGCGATATTGTCTACTCGATCTTGGACAAGCATCCCAAGCGTGCCCACGCCTGGTGGTTTGTGAACGTCGAGACCATGGACGAACCGCATACCTTTGCCTATTCGGTCGAGACGTTCGGCACCGACTACGTGTTCCGCGTGCATCTGTACCTGGGCTACAAGATCAACCAGCGCGTCAATGCCTACCTGCGTCAGGTTGTTCAGGACCTGGCTGCCACCGGCGAGCTGCCGCCGCAGACGCATGACTACTCGGTCTACAAGGATCCGGGTAACATCGGCACGTTCAAGTTCGTCCTGATCCGTAAGCTTCTGGCGCCCGAAAGCGATGTGGAGCCCAGCGAGCGTACGGCCATCACGCTCAAGTACATCATCCGCCGCGCCGCCGGCACGCCCGCGCGTTGGTACGGCCTGGAGAACTCCAACGTGAGCTTTGAGTACGTGCCCCTGTTCACCAAGTTCAAGGCCGTGAATAAGATGCAGCGCCTGGCTCCCAACGAGCGGCCGTAGACGTCGGCGGCTACACGGAGTTGGTTTTTGATGGATAAGCATGAGGCCGGGGAGGTAAACATGGATACAAAGGCGCTCGATGGCCGTGAGGCGGTGGTCGAAATGGTGCGTGAGGCGCGCGTCGACGCCGCCGAAGATCGGTTCTTTACGAATCGTGCCAACATGGATATGGCCGATCGCGTAATTTCGATCGTGGCACTGGTATTTGGAGCGGTGTGCGTGTGTGCCCTGCTCGCGCACGTGCTGTTTGTCTAGCGACCGCAGGTTGCAAAGGCTATACACTTGGAACCACCACAAGGGAAACCACCACAAAGGTGCCTGTCCCTTTGTGGTGGTTTTTGTTTTTGAGAGAGGGGCGGGGCGCTGATGGACGTCCGTGCGGACGGTGATATTGCCGAGAACTTTTGGTGGCGGCGCACTACGATGACGCGTCGCGGCCCCCTGTACGATATCTGCGTGTCGGTGGGGCTGCTGGTCGCGGCGACGATTGTGGGCGCGCTGCTCGACCATCCGGGTCTCGCGCCGAGCATCATGATCGTCTATGTGTTCGCCGTTCAGCTGTGCGCATTCTTTACCTGGAGTCGCCTGTATTGCTTGCTGAGCTCGGCTGCCGCCGTGGCGCTCTACAACTTCTTGTTTGTCGACCCGCGCTACTCGCTGTCGCTTATCGACCGCGGCTATCCCGGCATGTTCTTCATCATGTTCGTGGTCTCGCTTGTGTCGAGCTCGATTGCGTTGGCCCTGCGCCGCGCCTTGGCACAGGCTGCCGCCAGCGACCGCCGCACGCATATGGTGCTCGAGACCAATCGCATGTTGCAGCGCTGCGCCGACGAGCAGCAGATCGTTCACGCCATGGCCACGCAGCTGGCGCGTCTTTCGGGCTGTCCGGTCGTGTGGTACAGCGCCGACGCCGAGGGCGATGACCTGCTGCCGCGTGCGACATACACGGCCGTGGGCGATGCCGCGCCGGTGCACGAACTGGCGCCTCAGATGCCGCCGCGGCTCTCGGCGTCCGCCTATGTGGGAACGCCGCTCGACGCCACGTTTGGCGGCTCGGCGTTTTATGGCATCTACCTGACGGTTCGCACGGGTGACGGCTTCGTGCACTCGGGCGACCCCGCCTCGGTGGTGGGCGTGCTGGCTATCGTTGCCGAGCCCGATGTGCTGACGCACGAGGAGCGGACACTTGCCGATGCCATCGTGAGCGAAGGCGAGCTGGCACTCGATCGCGCCCGCGCCATGGAGGCCCGCGAGGAGGCGGCGGTGCTCGCCAAAAACGAGCAGCTGCGCGCCAACCTGCTGCGCTCCATCTCGCACGACCTGCGCACGCCGCTCACCAGTATTTCGGGCAATGCCGACGTGCTGCTCGACCAGGGCTCGACCGGCACCGCGGTGCTCGATGCCCAGACGCGCCGCTGCCTGCTTCTATCCATTCGCTCGGATGCGCTGTGGCTCAACGCCACCGTCGAGAACCTGCTCGCCATTACCAAGCTCGAGGGCGGCGGTATGCGGCTGTCGACCACGCTCGAGCTCATGGACGATATCGTCGAGGAGGCGCTGCGCCACGTGAACCCTGCCGTGCGCGAGCACGACCTTAAGGTGGTGGCGTGCGATGAGCCGGCGCTCGTCAATGTCGATGCGCGCTTGATGGTGCAGCTGGTGGTCAATCTGGTGAACAACGCCATCACCTATACGCCCGCAGGCTCGCATATCGTGATTTCGATTGGCGTCGACGATGGACGCGTGGCGTGCTCGGTGGCCGATGACGGCCCGGGCATTGCGCCCGAGGACCGCGAGCGAATCTTTGAGTCGTTCTACACCGCCAACCACGGTTTGGCCGACAGCCACCGTAGCGTGGGCCTGGGACTTTCGCTCTGCCGCTCCATTGCATTGGCGCATGGCGGTAGCATAGAGGTTGCCGCGGCGGACCCGCACGGCTCGGTCTTTACGATTGAGCTTCCCGTCGCCGACGTTTCGTTTGATAAGGAGTAACGCTGTGCCGAACTCTGCCGTAAAACCGCTCATCTTGGTCGTTGAGGACGACCCCGCCGTTCGCAACCTTATCGTTGCCGCGCTCGAGGCGCACGGCTTGCGCCATATGGCCGTGGAGACCGCCCATGCCGCTATTGCCGCTGCCTCGTCGCAGGCGCCGAGCATCGTGCTACTCGATCTGGGCCTGCCCGATATGGACGGCGTCAAGGTGGTGGAGTCGGTGCGCGCATGGTCGGGCATGCCGATCATCGTGGTTTCGGCGCGCAGCGAGGACGCGGACAAGATCCGCGCGCTCGATGCCGGCGCCGACGACTACCTGACCAAGCCGTTTTCGGTCGAGGAGCTGCTCGCGCGCATTCGTACGACACTCAGGCGCCTTTCGTATGCGCAAACGGGCGGCGTTGCCTCCGAGGGCTCGTTCGATACCGGTGAGCTGCATATCGATTTTGATGCCGGCATCGCCACGATGGATGGCGAGGAGCTGCATCTGACGCCGATCGAGTACAAACTGCTATGCCTGCTGGCGCATAACGCCGACAAGGTGCTCACGCACCAGTCTATCCTGCACGAGATTTGGGGCACGGCAACCAAGAGCGACCTGGCGAGCCTGCGCGTCTTTATGGGCACGTTGCGTAAGAAGATCGAGTCCGACCCCGCGCACCCGCGCTATATCCAAACACACGTGGGCATCGGTTACCGATTGGTCACCCAAGGCTAGATCGCCAACCACCGTCCCAATATGAGTTGCGGTGAAATACGGACGGAAATGGCCTATTTGGCGGCCAAACAGTCCATATTCCACCGCAACTTTGTTATTTGCCCTTGGGCTTGCTGGCGTAGAACTTCTTCTTTTTGGACTTGCCGGCAGGGGAGGGTTTGCCGGCAAAGTTTGATTTGCCGTTGCCGGCCTGCGTGGGCGCGGGCGCTGCTGCACGAGGCTTGCGCGCCTCGGGGTTGCGCAGCTCCTCGGTTCGCTCGGCAATCTCCTCGGCGCTAAAGCCGACCTCGGCCATGGCGTCCTCGATGGGCAGTCGGCGCACGATATAGCAGTGGTGCACCTTCTGGTTGCGCGCGAAGTCCTCGGGGATGGTCTGTGCCGTAATGTCCTCCAGCACGACGCCCGCGCGCGCGAGCTTGCGCGTTTCGGGGCGGAAGCCGCGCAGGTTGCAGCTAAAGATGGCATGTCCGCCCTGTGCAAGCAGGCGAGATACGCCGGCCAAAAGCTCAACATGGTCGCGCTGGACATCCCAGGTGCGGCGGCCCATCTTGGACGAGTTCGAGAACGTGGGCGGGTCGACAAAGATCAAGTCCCAGCGGTTGCGCGTCTGGCGCTGGTCGCGAATCCAGGCGAGCACGTCGTCGCGCACAAAATGATGCTGCGGACCAACAAAGCCGTTCTGGCGCATATTGCGCTCGGCCCAGTCCAGGTAGGTGTTGGAAAGGTCGACTGTCACGGTTTCCTCGACGCCGCCGTCGGCCGCATAGCAGGTGGCGGTGCCGGTATAGGCGAACAGATTGAGGAAGCGGCGTGCCTGTTTGGCGTGTTCGCGCACCAGGTTGCGGGTGACGCGGTGATCCAGGAAGATGCCCACATCCAGGTAGTCGTCAAAGTTGACGGCAAAGGTAAGGCCGCCTTCTTCGATGAGCGGCAGACGCCGGCGCGCGATGTTGGCGCGCTCGCCCGATCCGCCCTTGCCGGCGCCCTGCTTGCCGTACTGCGAGCCGCCGCGCGAACGCATGCGGGCCTTGGCGTGCACATGCTCGGCCGGAACATCAAGGATGCGCGGCGCGATGGCCAAGATGTCGAGCATGCGGGCCTGGGCAAGCGCGGGGTCGATGGTCTTGGGCGCGGCGTATTCGGCGATGACGAGCCAGCGGCCCGGCGTCTGCGGGCAACCCTCGTACAGGTCGATGGCAGCGGAGTAGTCGGGCAGGTCGGCATCGTAGACGCGATAGCAGCTCACGCCCTCGCGCTTGGCCCACTTGCGGCGCAGACGGGCATTCTTGCGCAGGCGGTTGGCGAACTGCTCGGACTCCGGGATGAGCACGGGCAGCGGCTTGCCGTCGCCCAAGTCGAGCGTGGCGGCAGGTTCGGGCATGGAGGAAGCGGCGGCTTCGTCGTTGGCTTCGTTGGCATCCGCAACCTCGGCCTCGGCATCCGCGCTGGTCGCAGCCTCAAACGCTGCAGCGGCGTGGTCGAGTGAGGGCCAAACCTCAAGAGCCGCCTCCTCGTTATTGGGCATGACGGCGATCGAGCGCTCGGGCTCGGCGTGGAGCGCGCGGGCCAGCAAGCCGTCGCGGGTGAGAGCGGCGACCGGCGCCGAAGCGAGCTCGGGGGCGCGGCGCAGCTCGCCGATGAGCGTCATGGCATCGTGCATGAGCGAAAGCGGGGTCTCGGTCGTGTCCGCGACCAGGGCGGCACCGGCGACGGCGCCCGCATGGTCCAGCACGGTGGCGGGCTTGGCGGCACAAAAGTCGACAAAACGCTTGTAGCCGGCGCACTTGACCATGCGCTCGGCAGTCTTGCGGGCGGCGGGGTCGATGTCTACGGCCACGATGCGCGCCTGGCGCTCGCGCGCTGCCGCCTCGCGCTCGCGCGCCTCGGCAAGCAGCTGCTCCCACAGGACAGCGTCGTGCAGCTGCCAGCCCTCAAAGCCCCAGCGCTCGCGTGCGGCGCCCGGGGCGCGGTCGGTCAGAATGTTCACGGCCTCCAGCAGCAGACCGCCGCCGGCGCACGAGGCATCGATCAGCGTGGGAAGGGCTTCGTTTTCGTAATCGTCGGCCGTCAGCTCGCGCTCGCATAGTGCGGTCCAGCCGACCTGCGCCAGCACCAGGGCGGCGTAGTCGGGGCGCAACACGTGTGCGCCCTCGCCGGCACGAGTCGCAGCGGGCGGCAGACGCTTGAACAGCGGGTCGCCCGAAAGGTCCAGGCTGATGCTCGCGCGGCGCTGACGCAGCGAAAGCAACAGGTGAACATCGGGGTCGGCGGCATCGACGTCGGCGCGACGGCCCGTGGTCTCGGCCAGACGGTCGCACAGCGCGTCTTTGGCGCGCAGGGCCGAGAAGCGCGTGTTGCGCAGCTGCTCGGTCACGCCGCGGGCGGTGATGGCGATGGTGGCGCCGGGGCGGATGATGGTCTCCCAGGCGATGTCGTAAACGCTATCGTACAGTTCATCGGCATCCTGCGCCTCAAAGCGCCCGAGTACCACGAACACACGGCTCGCCAGGCGCGACCACAGACAGGCGCGGTAGCCTTCTTCGAGCTCGCCCTCAAATGTAGCGCGGCCCTTCAGCCGGCGAACATGCGAAAGCCCGAGGCGTTTAAGCTCATCGGCGAGTGCGGACTCAAAGCCCTCGGGGCAGCTTGCGTAAAATTCCATGGGTGACCTCTCTGGTTGCGTCGCTCCATTATATGATGGATACTTCGTTTACTCTCGCCCCCGAAAGGAACCCATATGATTGATGCGTGCCCCGATTCCGCCGTGCTCTTTTTTGACGTGGACGGCACGCTGACGTCGTTCGATCCCGACAACATGACCGACAAGGACTTTTCGGCGGTTCACCCCTCGCAGGCGGTCGTCGAGGCGTTTCATCGTCTGCGCGACGCGGGACACCATGCATTTATCTGCACGGGTCGTCCCTTGTGGCTGATTGCCGATGGCCTGCGCGCGCTGAACCCGGCGGGTGTCGTTGCCATGGCGGGAGCGACGCTCGAGGTCGAGGGCCGCGTGGTGCATGAGGACTGCTTTGACGAGGACGTTATTGAGGAGCTTGCGCGCCGTATGGCCGCGGCAGGGATTGAGGCCTTTTTCGAGACCAACGTGGCTACTTTTGCCCTGGAACCCGCGGGTGTTGAGCAGTCGTCTCTGATCGGCACTTCTGTGGTGCGCAGCACCGAGGAAATGCGCGTCGACGGCAGTCTGCGCGTGGGCAAGGTATGCCTCAGTGTGCCCAGTTTGGCTCGCGTGGCCAACGATGACGGCTTTATCGATCGCGAGTTTGAGCTGTGCAACACCGGTGGCCAGAATCGCGAGCTGAGCCCCAAGGGCATTGACAAGGGCGTGGGCGTGGCGCGAGCGCTGGAATACCTGGGTCGCACCGGCAACGCGCGCACCTTTGGCTTTGGCGATTCCGGCAACGATCTGGGTATGCTCGCCGCTGTCGAGACGGCCGTGGCCATGGGCAACGCTATGCCCGAGGTCAAGGCGGTCGCCGATTACGTGACCGACGACGTCGCGCATGACGGTACCGTCACCGCCATGCGCCACTTTGGGTTGATCTAGCGGGAACCGCCCAATTACCGTTCACCCGCGGCGGGCGGCTCAAATCGGCCCGCCCTGCAAAATCGTTTTGCCGCTGGAGGGTGTGCTCAAAAACGCTAAAGCGTTTATACCGTTCGCCGAGAAGATAAAAACCCGCAGCTCACGCCTTGATAAACATAGGTAAAGTGTTTAGCAGCTTACCGGCCGTATGCAGACGAAAGGAATCAGGCAGATGGCAATCAAGGTGTTCGCTGACGGTGCAAACCTCGAGGGCATGCTCGACATGTACGAGAACGGCAACGTTCGGGGTTTCACGACCAACCCGTCCCTTATGAAGAAGGGCGGCGTGACGGATTACCGCGCATTTGCCAAGGAGGTCCTGGCCCACATCACCGATGTATCCGTGTCGTTTGAGGTCTTTGCCGACGACGTCGAGACCATGGAGGTCGAGGCCCGCGAGATCGCTACCTGGGCCGACAACGTCTACGTCAAGATTCCGTGCGTGACCACCAAGGGCGAGTCCACCGCCGAGCTGGTCCGCAAGCTTTCGGCCGACGGCATCAAGGTCAACGTCACTACCATCTTTACGCCTAAGCAGGTCGATGAGATGGTCGAGGCCGTTGACGCCGAGACGCCGTCCATCATCTCGCTCTTTGCCGGCCGCATCGCCGACACCGGCGTCGATCCCATTCCGTTTATGACGGAGTCGGTCAAGAAGGCCGCCGCCAAGCCCAACTGTGAGGTCCTGTGGGCGTCCACGCGCGAGCTCATCAACATTTACCAGGCCGAGGCCTGCGGCTGCCAGATCATCACGGTGCCCAACAGCATCCTGGCCAAGCGCAAGAACATCGGCCGCGACCCGTACGAGGTCTCGCTCGATACCGTGCGCGGTTTCGCTAAGGACATCGCGGCGCTCGGTTTCCATATCCTGCCGTAGCGCGAACACCGACTGTACCGTGGGCTGTTCGCCCCGGCCTTTCCTTTCCCTATCGCTCACGCGCTCCGCGAGGGTCGCGCTAGGCAAAGGAAAGGCCGGGGCTGCCGGCACGAGCTTGCCAGCAAGTTGGCGATTGGCTTCCATATCCTGCCGTGGGCAAAGGTACCCCCGCCTGCGCCGTGCAAAATTGAGAGTATTCAGCAAGGTAAAGGTCTTTATCAGTTAACCGAAGCATGGAACGGCCCCCGTTTTGGCTCTGACGACGCTAAAACGGGGGCTGTTTTTTGCTTTTTCGTCTCTGAGGGGCATCCGGAACGGTGGAATTTGCAGAATACTCGCGATTTTGCACATCGCTACAGGGGGTACCTTTGCTTTGGCGGTTTACTTGCCCTGCACCATGGTGAGCGAGATCTTCTTGCGGTCGCGATCGACCTTTTCGACCCACACCTTGACCGTGTCACCGACGCGCACGACGTCGCTGGGGTGCTTGACAAAGCGGTTGGCCAGCTTAGAGATATGTACGAGGCCGTCCTGGTGCACTCCCACGTCGACGAAGGCGCCAAAGTCGACGACGTTGCGCACCGTGCCCTTGAGCTCCATGCCGGGCTCCAGGTCGTCGATGGAAAGTGCCGAGCGGCTAAAGACCACCTCGGGCGCGTCGTCGCGCGGGTCGCGACCGGGCTTCTTGAGCTCGTTGACGATGTCGATGAGCGTGAGGGTGCCGCAGTCCAGGTCGCTTGCCAGTGTCGAGATGCTGCCCAGACGGCGCTCGATGTCGGGCACGCCGCCGCGGCTGAGTTCACTGGCCGCCACGCCTGCGCGCTCCAGGACGGACGTGGCCACCTCGTAGCTCTCGGGGTGGACGCTTGTCGCGTCGAGCGGGTTCTTGCCGCCGCTGATGCGCAGGAAGCCCGCGGCATTGAGGTATGCCTTGGGTCCCAGCTTGGGGACCTTCTTGAGCTGGCGGCGATCGGTAAAGGCGCCGTTTTCCTCGCGGTATGCCACGATGTTCTTGGCTACGCTCGGCGTGATGCCCGACACGTAGCCCAGCAGGCTTGCGCTCGCGGTGTTGACGTCAACGCCCACGCGGTTGACGACGTCCTCCACCACGTGGCCCAGGGTGCGCGAAAGCTCGGCCTGGTCAAGGTCGTGCTGGTACTGGCCCACGCCGATGGACTGGGGCGGAATCTTGACGAGCTCTGCCAACGGGTCCTGCAGGCGGCGGCCCAGGCTCATGGCGCCGCGCACGGTGACGTCCAGGTCGGGATACTCCTGGCTGGCGAGCTCGGAGGCGGAGTACACCGACGCGCCGGCCTCGTTGACGATGGTGTAGCGAAGGCTGGGCGCCTGCTCGGCGATGAACTCCGAGACGACCTCCTCGGTCTCGCGGCTGGCGGTGCCGTTGCCGATGACGATGGTATTGACGCCGTCCTTCTTGACGAGGCGGGCGAGCTCGCGCTTGGTGCCGGCGACGTCGTGGCGCGGCTTGGTGGGATAGACCACGCCGTGGTCGAGCAGCTTGCCGGTCTCGTCCATGACGGCGACCTTGCAGCTGTCTCTTATACACATCTCCGAGCCCACGAGACAGGCAGAAATCTC
>URHU01000011.1:0-29397 GCA_900547715.1 uncultured Collinsella sp.
CTTTGACGTTTGTCGACGGCACGACGTTTGGTACCGATGACACGCGATTGACGATGCTCTCGGGCGAGGACCTCATGGATCGTACGCCCATGAAACCCACGTGCACGGCTGATGGTCAGACGCTCAAGATCGACTTTGGCGAGACGGCGCCTGCCGGCGGCTTTTTCCGTGTCGAGGTTTACGGCGTGACGTTTCCCGTTGAGGGCGGCGATGAGGCCTTTAGCGGCACCTATACGCTCGCCGACGGTTCGACCAAGAAGATCTCCAAGATTCCGTCGGTGGAGATCAAGGGCGTGACGGCCTTCGATAACTTCTTGGCCGATCTTAAGGAGCAGCCGTGGGTCGAGGCTTGGAACTCCAATATGTTCCTGCGCCTGTTCTTGAACCCGGTCATTTTGGTCCAAAGCCTGCCGATCGTCTTTAAGGGCTTCCTCATGTCGCTCTCGATCGTGCTTGTGGCGTTTCCGCTGGCCATTCCCTTCGGTTTCGCCCTATCGCTCATGCGCATTTCCAAGTCGCGCATCCTTCGTTGCCTTGCCGGCATCTATGTGAATATCATTCGCGGTACGCCGGCGTTCCTGCAGATCTATATCGCGTTCTTCGGTCTGCCGTTGGCCGGCGTCAAGGTTGATGACTACGTGCTCGGCGTCATAGTCATGGCCATGAACTCGTCTGCCTATTTGTGTGAGATCTTCCGCGCCGGTATTCAGTCGATCCCCAAGGGCCAAAACGAGGCTGCTCGCTCTCTGGGCATGAATGCCTTCCAGACGCTGCTCTACGTTATGATTCCGCAGACGTTCCGCAATGTTTTGCCTACGCTGACCAGCGAGTTTATCTTGCTTTACAAGGATACGTCGCTGCTTGCGGCCGTGGGTGTGGTCGAGATCGTCATGAACGCCCGTACCATCGTGGCCACGACGGGCTCCATTACACCGTACGTGGTTGCCGCCCTGTTCTATCTGGTCATCACCCTGCCGCTCGCTCGCTTGGTGAGCGGTCTTGAGGCGAGGCTTTTGGGCACGACCGAGACCAAGAAGAAGCGTCCCGCCAAGAGCGCCGGACAGGTTGTCGCGACGCCTGCCGATCACATCGCCGGTCTGTAAGGAGGTCCTATCATGAGCGAAACCAATAACTCGAACGAGGTCGTCGTCAGTATCAAGAACCTCCAGAAGGCCTTTGGCGATAACGTGGTCCTGCGCGATATCGATCTAGATGTGCACAAGGGTGAGGTCGTTGTGGTCCTGGGCCCTTCGGGCTCGGGCAAGTCGACGATGCTTCGCTGCATCAATCGTCTGGAGCATCCCACGAGCGGCTCGATCATCGTTGAGGGCGTGGACGTGTGCGCCAAGGGTGTCGACCTCAACAAAGTGCGCACGCACCTGGGCATGGTGTTTCAGCAGTTCAACCTGTTCCCGCACCTGTCGGTCAAAAAGAACGTCATGCTTGCGCAGCAAAAGGTGCTCAAGCGCAGCAAGGAAGAGGCCGAGAAGATTGCCATCGAGGAGCTGACCAAGGTCGGCCTGGCCGAGCGCATCGACTTTATGCCGAGCCAGCTCTCGGGCGGTCAGCAGCAGCGCGTGGCGATCGCCCGCGCCCTGTCGATGAATCCACACGTGATGCTCTTTGACGAGGCTACGTCAGCGCTTGACCCCGAGCTTGTCCGCGACGTTCTTGGCGTCATGCGCGATCTTGCACGTGACGGTATGACCATGATCGTGGTGACGCACGAGATGGGCTTTGCCCGCGATGTCGCCGACCGCGTGGTCTTTATGGACGGCGGCGTTATCGTGGAAGAGGGCACGCCGAGCGAGGTCTTCGACCATCCCAAGAGCGAACGCACCAAGGCGTTCTTGGGCAATATCTCGTAGCCGGTTGATGTAACTGCCGTTACAAAAGAGCGGGGGCTGGACTTGAATCCAGCCCCCGCTCTTTTGTAGGGATGGGGATGTGCTTTGATGCAGGCTCTTTTGGAAGCCCTAGGTTCGTTACGCGAGCTCGGCTCCGAGGGCCTTGCAAGCGGTCTCGCCCTCGTCGTCGGGCGCGTCGTAACAGATGACGGAACCGACAACGTTGACGCCTGCCTCGTCGGCGTCGGCCTTCCAGTTGTCCATCCACTCGCCCTCGGCCCACGAATAGGAACCAAAGAGGACGACCTTCTTGTCACCGAGGGCCTCCTTGACCTCATCCCACATGGGCTGGAACTCATCGTATTCAAGCTCCTCGGAGCCCATGGCGGGGCAGCCGAAGGCGAAGGCATCATAGTCGGTGGCCTTGTCGGCAGAGAAGTCGGCGCAGGGGATGACTTCGGCCTCGGCGCCCGCGGACGTGGTGCCTTCGGCGACAAAGTTTGCCATGGCCTCGGTGTTGCCCGTGCCGCTCCAATAGACGACGGCGATCTTGCTCATGTTGAGTCCTTTCGGTTGTGCGGCGTGCGGCCGCGGTTTGTACGTTCTATCGGGTCGCCTGGGCAAGTTGTCCCAGGGTGCAGCCCTGTTGATAGATGTAGGTAAGGTATTGCGTGCATGCGCGATAGGAATCGAAGGTCGTGAGCGCCTGCTCAACGTTTGCGTATACCTTCCATGCGCCAAAGACCTTATAGTTTTCGCCGTGCTGGACGATAAACTGATGGACATCTTCGTAGGGATAGCCAAGGAAGTAGCCTATTTCGTGCGGAAATTCGCAGGTGCAGTCTTTGCTGCAGCTAGCTTGCTGGGGTAGTGCGCATCGAGTCTGGCTACAGGCGCATTCCGCGACGTTATTGCTCGCGAGCGTGATGCGCGACGCCAGGTGCACAAGACATGCCGAGAGGTTGCCGGTGTCGTAACCCTCTTTGGCGAGCGCCGTTTTGGCGCGCGGGTCTGCGAGATGGGCGGCGAGTTTTTTAGACCGATACGCGTAGACGAGTGCCCCGCAGGGTCGCCAGACCAAAACGCTCAGGTGGACGCCGAACGGATCAAGTTCGTGATTGCACTGGGCGATAACGTTGAGCAGACGTGCTCGGCGATCCTCGATCGCCGCGGTTACGCTCGAGCCGTCTTGATCGGCATAGACTCCTGGATAGGTAAAGAGCGATGCTGGCTTGATGCCCGCAAGCGTGGGAGAGCAGTTGCGAACAACCGCCGCCTGAAACGTTGGAATGTCTATAGTTCGAGTCATGACGCCACTGCCGTCCTTTCCTGTTAGCCTAGGAAAACTTATACACGAAAGTAAGCCTAGGTCAACTAAAAAGTTTGAAGAGGGAAACTAATTGACTGAACTGACATGAGTTTGAAGTAAGATGGGACACCCCACGGGGGTATATCTGAAATGGACTGTAAGGAAGGGGAGCGTATGAGCGACTTGCTCAACCCAGTAAATATCATCGTTCTGGGCGTGATTGCTATTGGTATGTTCTTTGGGCTGCGCCGCATTGCGGCGTCGACGCATGGAAAGAGTTGCTGCAGTGATGGCTCGAGCGGCAAGAAGGCCAAAAAGGTTGTTGTGGTAGATACCGATGCATCGCACTATCCATATAGCGATGAGCTGCTTATCGGCGGCATGAGCTGCGATGGCTGCGCTCAAAACGTAGCCAATGCCCTCAATGCCCTGGATGGCGTGTGGGCAACGGTGACGTATGCGGACCACACGGCACGCGTGCGCTCTAAGCAGCCGGTTGATCGTGGTGTCCTCGAGACGGCCGTGAGAGATGCGGGTTACTACGTCATGACGCTGTAGGCCTTGTCTTGGATGCGCGTCCTTGTCTAGACTCGTCCGCGTAGCTCAATGTCCTGGATGTCGTCGAAGTCGATGGCGATGTCTCGGAGCTTGAGGAGCTTGAACGCAGGGAGCGCCTCGTCGAGGATGCCGGTGCGGCTGCGATAGCCGTATGTATCGTAATAGGTAACGCGCACCAAGTCGCCGCGTTTGAGGCCCTCGAGCTTTTTCGAAAGCTCGAGGGCTTTTTCTTCTGTGAGTTCGCATTTGGGTTCGACGGTGATTTCCTGCTTACGTACGAGCTC
Source organism: uncultured Collinsella sp. (assembly GCA_900547715.1). GTDB lineage: Bacteria > Actinomycetota > Coriobacteriia > Coriobacteriales > Coriobacteriaceae > Collinsella. Next base: position 3,999 of record URHU01000011.1, read on the forward strand.
GTAGTATCCCGTGAGGGCGGCGAAGGGCATAAACTGTGCGGCACGGCCGGCGCGGACGGCGCCGTTGGCGGTGAGCTTTGGGTCGGCGGAGCGACGTCTTCCCTCGGGGTCCGCTAGGCGTTCAAAAGGTGTCGGTGGCCGCATCGGCTGTTGCTGGGACTTAGGCACGATGTCCTCCTACCTGATCGTTGCGTTCGCGCGCGGTGGCGCCAGTGGTAAAGCTTAATCCCTTGACCAGGGCGTTCTTACCGTACTTGCCCTTTACGGCCAGGACGGCGCGCGCCAGGTCGCGCTCGCGCTCATCCGCCTCGATATCGCTGAACAGATCGATGGTGACAAATTCCTCGGGCATGAGGTTGCCAAAGCCCAAGTTGATGCGTTTGACCGGTCGTTTGGGATCGACAGTCTGCGCCCAGAGCTCATCGAAATAGCCCATGATCTTCTTAAACGAATTGGTGCGCTCGGGCAGCTTTCGCGAAGCGTTGGAGTGCGCAAAGAGTGCGGCATAGCCACCGCGCGGTTTGCCGCCATGCTCTCCCACAAAGATGCCATCGATTGCCTGCGCTTCGCGCACCAGGCGATGCCGTTCGTCATCGCGCTGGACGGGCTTGGGCGCACGGGGCGCGAGCTCGGGGCCGGCGGTTGCGGTGGGTTCGATACTCGATGTGCTCGAGCGCAGGTGCCCGCATCCGTCCACATACTGCGCTGTACCGCTGGCGTCGAGGCGGCGTATGTCGGCGCGTTCGCTCGCGTAGCCCACAAAGAGCGAGATGCTGTCGCAGACCACGTGCTTATCGACCAAGTCTAAAACGGCGTTGTCGACCATCTCGCGCAAGACGGTATAGGCCTGTTCGTAGGCATAACCCTTCGAGAGCACCTGTCCTGTGGTGGTCGAAGTTGCTTGCGGGCGATAGGCTTGGATATCGGCGATGGTTGTCGGCTCGCGCCCGAAGGCATGGTCGATGAGATATTCGGCATTGACGCCGAGCTCGTCGTAAAGCAGGTTTTCGTCGAGCGCGGCGACACCCATCAGATCGAAGACGCCGTATTTTTCGAGTCGTGCTGCCACGCCGGGGCCGATGCCCCAGATATCGGTGATGGGGCGATGGGACCAGATATCCTTGCGAAAGGTCTCGTCGTCGAGTATACCGATGCGGCTGGGTACGTGTTTGGCGGTAATGTCGAGCGCTACCTTGGCTTGGAATAGGTTGGGGCCGATGCCGACCGTCGCCGTGATGCCGGTGCGCGCGAGGACCTCATCGCGCAACATGCAGGCAAAGCCTTTGGCATTAGTGTGGTAGAGGTCTAGATAGGGCGTCACGTCGATAAAGCATTCGTCGATTGAATAGACGTGAATGTCTTGCGGGCTCACGTATTCCAGATAGATGCCGTAGATTTGCGCCGACACTTCCATGTAATGCTGCATGCGCGGTACGGCCTTGATGTAGTCGATGCCGTCGGGAATCTCGAACAGACGGCAGCGGTTGTGTATCCCGAGGTCCTTCATGGCCTGTGTGATGGCGAGGCAGATGGTCGTGCGCCCGCGCGATTCGTCGGCAACGACCAGACACGTAGTGATTGGGTCGAGCCCACGATCGACGCACTCGACGCTGGCATAAAACGTCTTGAGGTCGATGCAGATGTAGGTGTGCTGTTCGTGCGCCATCCGAGCCTCCCATCAAACACATGTTCTTATCGAATATCTGTTCGATAATACCCGCTCATCCGGACATCGTCAAAACCTGCCAAAAAAGGACTGGTTTGTTTTGGTAGGTATGGTCGTGCGGCCGCATCGGGTTTTTAACGCAGCTCTAAAGAGTGCGAAACAGCCCGGAAAACCTCGCTTCGTAGCATGGGCCTAACGATTGATACCGCCTATATGCACGGAAGGTTGTGGAAAAGATGGTCAATTATGGGTTTGGTATGCCGACGCGCCTTGTTGCGGATGGAGACGTGGCTCGCTGGTGCGGACGATTGGTCGCTCACTACGGTGGCACCAAGGCGCTGGTCGTGCTGGGCGGAGACAAGCATACACGCGATGAGCTTGTCTCGGCGGCACTTGGCTCGCTTGATCGCGCCCTACTCGAGCGTGTGCTTTTCCGCTGCGGATCGGTTGAGGGCGACGGGGGAGACGAGCTGGTCGACGAAGCCGTGGCCCTGGCGACCGACGAAGGCGTGGGCTTTGTCCTGGCGATTGGCGATGCCGATACTGCTGGCTTTGCGCGCGAGCTCGCGCGGCGCATGGCGGCGCTCGACGCCGGCGAAGACGGCTTTGTGCCTTATGGATGCATTGTCTCGGAGGGCAAGGTACCTGCTGTCGTGGGAGCCGGCGAGGTGCCCGTTTTTGCCATCATTGCGCCCGAACTGCTGGAGGGCATCGGGTCTCCTCTGCGCGAGCTGCTCAGCAGTGTGTGCGCCGCGGCCTAATATCTGCCATAAAGGGATGGGTTATTTTTGGTTGGTAAAGCGTTTAACCTGCCAAAATAAACCTGTCCCTTTTTGGTCGGTTGCCGTTTGGGGGCCGATTGGCAACGCTCGCTGATTATAGTCTTGACCTGCGCTAGAATAGTGGCATCTGAATGTCCGGGCGCATGGAGGCGTGCGCCCGTATGCTGAGGAGGACTCTATGGCAACTGTTGCCGCACCTATCGATGCTACGTCGACTGCCGCTTGGAAGGCGCTCGAGGCTCATCAGGAGAAGCTCGAGGCTGAAGGTATCGACCTCAAGGCCTGGTTCGCCGCTGATGCCGAACGCGTGAACAAGCTGAGCTTTGACGCCGGTGACCTGCACTTCGATCTGTCCAAGAACCTGGTGACCGATGAGACCGTCAAGCTGCTGTGCGATCTTGCCCGCGAGGTGAAGCTCGAGGAGCGCCGCGACGCCATGTTCTCCGGCGAGCACATCAACACCACCGAGGACCGCGCCGTCCTGCACACCGCGCTGCGCCGCCCGGCAAGCGAGAAGGGCCAGCTCATCGTTGACGGCCAGGATGTCGTCGCCGACGTGCACGAGGTCCTCGACCGCATGTATGCCTTCGCCGAGCGCGTGCGCTCCGGTGAGTGGAAGGGTGTTACCGGCAAGAGGATCGAGCACCTGGTGTCCATCGGCATCGGCGGCTCCGATCTGGGCCCGGTCATGGCCTACGAGGCCCTGCGTCCCTATGCCGACGCCGGTATCGACTGCCGCTATATCTCCAACATCGACCCCAACGATCAGGCAGAGAAGCTCAAGGGCCTCGATCCCGAGACCACGCTCGTGATCATCGTCTCCAAGACCTTCACCACGCTTGAGACCCTCACCAACGCTCGCGAGGTCAAGATCTGGATGCTCGAGCAGCTCAAGGCTCAGGGCGCCATCGATGGCTCCGATGAGCAGAACGCTGAGGCCGTGGCAAAGCACTTCGTCGCCGTTTCCACCGCACTCGAGAAGGTCGAGGCCTTCGGTATCGACCCCGCTAACGCCTTTGGTTTCTGGAACTGGGTCGGCGGCCGCTACTCCGTCGACTCCGCCGTGGGCCTGTCGCTGATCGTCGTGCTCGGCCCCGAGCGCTTCCAGCAGTTCCTCGAGGGCTTCCATGCCATCGACGAGTACTTCTGCAAAACGCCGCTCGAGAACAACGCCGTCGCGCTGATGGGCCTGCTCAACGTCTGGTACGTCAACTTCTTCGGTTCCAAGAGCCACGCCGTGCTTCCGTACTGCCAGTATCTGCACCGCTTCCCGGCTTACCTGCAGCAGCTCACCATGGAGTCCAACGGCAAGCACGTCCGCTGGGACGGCAGCGCTGTAACCTCCGATACCGGCGAGATCTTCTGGGGCGAGCCCGGCACCAACGGCCAGCATGCCTTCTATCAGCTGCTGCACCAGGGCACCGTGGTGGTTCCGGCTGACTTCATTGCCTTCGCCAATACCGCCAACCCTGCGACCGATAGCGGTCAGGACGTGCATGAGCTGTTCCTGGGCAACTTCCTGGCCCAGACCAAGGCGCTCGCCTTTGGTAAGACGGCCGACGAGGTTCGTGCCGAGGGCACGCCCGAGCAGATCGTCCCGGCCCGCTGCTTTGAGGGCAACCGTCCGACGACCTCGATCTTCGGCGACACGTTGACCCCGTTCGCACTCGGCGAGCTCATCGCCCTGTACGAGCACATCACGTTTGTCGAGGGCACGGTCTGGGGCATTGACTCCTACGACCAGTGGGGCGTCGAGCTGGGCAAGCAGCTTGCCAAGCAGATCACCCCGGCCTTCCACGACGACGCCGCCAAGGCCGAGCAGGACGCTTCGACCCAGGCGCTCATCGAGTTCTACCGCGCGCATCGCAAGTAGTCGCTGCTGTTAACGCATCGCGCCTTATAGTCAGGGGCCCGTATCCTATCGGATGCGGGCCCCTTTGCTTTGCCGCGGTCCCGGGGCGCACGGCCTTTGTGGAACATCGCCGGGGCGCCGCGCGCTGCGAGAACCCTGCGTCTAGATCTCGGCCTCCGCATGGCCTCGCTGCGCCTCGGGCAGCTCCCCGTAGAGCGGATGGTCTTCGAGTCTAAAACGCTCGACCTGTTCGGGAGTGCGACCGCGTACAAAGAGCCACGAGCGATCGATCGGCGTCGCCATGAGCGTGCTGGGCAGTGCGTCGGCGCGGTCGGAAAACACCCGGGCGCTCTCGGGATCCTGGAACGCCAGCACCAGATGCGTGTCGCAGTTGCCCATGATGGAGCGTGCGCATGCCTCGCCATAGAGCGCATCGAGCTGGTTGGTCGACTGCAACAGCAGCGTTGCCCAGATGTTGCGGCTTCGGATAATCGAGAGCACGTTGTCGATCTGGGGGATCTGCAGATTTGCGAAGTCATCGAGCATAAAGCGCACGGGCACGGGCAGGCTGCCGTCGGGCTGCCTATCGGCCTCACGAATGAGGCCCATAAACGCCTGCGAAATAAAGAGGCCGGTCAGCGGATCGAGATTGCGGTCAATATCGCTCACGGTTACAAACAGGGCGCAGGGGGTGTGTCCCATGGAAGCGAAGTCCACCTGATGGCACTCACGATAGAGCTGTGCCGCACCGTCGAACCCCAGACACATGACCTTTTCGGCAAGGATGCCGACGATGCTCGCGTGCATGCGCTCGGCATTTTGCGTAATGGCGTAGCGCCGCCATAGCGAGAGGGCATAGCTTTGGGGGTCGGTCGTGATCAGGTCGTCAAACAATCGACCCGTGGCACCGTCCTGCAGGTGCTCGATCAGCTTGATGACCGAGCTGATCGTCTGCTCGTCGGCGGGTAGCTGTTCGGTGACGTAGGCGATAAGACACGACAGCAGGTTTGCCGCCGCATGATCCCAAAAAGGCTGGTTGTTGTCCTCGATGGGGCAGATGGCCTTTGCCACCGAGAGGATGTCCTGCTGGTTGGGCCTGCCGTCCGCCTTGCGGCGAATGTGCCTCAGGGGGTTGTAGCCGCAGCGCTCGATGCCGGGCGCAAGGGCCGGGACGGTGTTGAGGTCGGCGAAGTTGAGACATTGCACGCGGTAACCGTGGGCTGCCAGCACGGGTCCCACTTCGCGACAGAGCGTGCCTTTGGTGTCGAGCACGATGTAGCTCGCGTTCATTTGCAGCAGGTTGGGCTTGAGGACGTTTCGGGTCTTGCCGGCTCCCGAGGGGCCGATCACAAGTGCATTGTTGTTGAGTCCCGTTTGGCGGGTGTCGCAGGAAAGCGTTCGATCCTTGGCGAGGATGGTGGACGATGCGGACTCAGATGCGGCGAGGCGGCTGGCGAGGTTAGACATGGGCGACCTCCTTGGTGGTCGAGAGGATTTCGTGGGCAAAGCCGAGCTCGACGGCGCGCTCGGCCGAAAGGTAGGTGTCTTTTGCGGTGAGGGACTGGATGCGCTTGGGCGTGAGGCCGCTGCGGTCCGAGAGGATTTGCGTGAGGGTCTTGCGGGTCTGCATGAGACGCCGGCTGGTTTCCTGCAGCGCAAGTGCCGAGCCGCCTGCCCCCTGGGGGATCAGCGGGTCGTGAATCATGAGCTCTGCATGGGGCGCCATACGGCGATCGTCGCCGCCCATAAAGATCACGGCGCCCATGGACGCGGCGAATTCCAGGCAGACGGTGCGGATGGGGCACGATGCGAGGCGCATGGCGTCATAGATCGCAAGACCCGATCGCACGCTTCCGCCGGCGCTGGCGACAAATATGGTGATGGGGCGGCTGGGGTCGGTGGCATCGAGCAGGCGAATCTGCTGACATAGGTCGTGGGCCATCGGGGTTTCGATGTTTCCCATGACGGAGAGCTCGCGACGGGCGAGCATCTCATCGTAAATGCTGGTGAGCGTGATACCTCGGGCGGATTCACGCATGGTGAGGGGGCTGATGATGGGGGAATGATTGGTGTCCATGAGGACTCCTTTCTGTTGGTTGTGTTGTGGAATAGGATTGTTGCCCGCGGAGGGGCTGGCGGGCTACAGGGTTCGTCCGAGCCTGAGATCGAGCTCGGTTGTGGGGCAGGCTGCCTGTTCGTGCGGCTCGCAAGCGCCAAGGGCTCCAAAGCGATGGAGCGTTGCGACGGGCGTGGTGTAGGCGAGCCGCAGCTGATGCTCGACAGGGGCACATCTGTCATTTTTGTAATGAGCCGCGTAGTACTGCGCGATGCTGGCGTTCATCTCGCTGCCATTGCGATGGCGCTCAAACTGGCGTCTGCAGGTCTCGATGATCTTTGCTACCGACTTGGGTGCCGTCGCGGGAACAAGGGCGAGATAGCCCTCAAATAGCTCGTTGATGCTCAGGAGGCACAGCAGGTCGATCAGCGTCCTTATGGCTGCTCCCCCGGCGGAAAAGTGCGCGGTCATGCGGTTATATCGGTCGCGGTCGACGATGGCCGCATGGGGTCTTGGAGTTTTCTGCCCCGTGGCCCCGGGCTTTTGCCGCGCCTGTGTATTGAGCTCGACGTTGCAGCGCTTGAGGCCGTCCAACGGAAGGAACAGTGCGGTGCGCAGGGTGTTCCGCTTGCTCTCGAGTTCATGACGCTCGTCGGGCTCCCATTCGAGCTTGAGTTTCGTGTCGAGCGCCGTAAGCATATGGGCTAGGCAGCCTACGGTAAGAACGCACGAATCGTTGTCGCGTTTTGGGGCATAGGGGTCTGTCAGCTTGCGAATGTCGGGGTCGCCCATGATCTTTGTGCAGCGCTTCAGCAGTTGAGGGTGGTCGGCCAAGATCGTCGCGAGCGGTAGTGACGCGTAGTTCTTGATGGTCGCGGCGGCAAAGGCGGCGTCATATTCGTTTGCATATGCTCGCTCAATGCGGGCATCCAGAATGCTTTTCTTATCGCCGTCTTCAGCGTAGTGGTTTGTCATAGCTTCTCCAATCGGTTGATGTTCGTGCTGTTTGTTGATGTGTTGGTTGTCGTGAGTGATGTGCTTGCCGTGGGTGATGTGCTGACGTTGGGGTGCTATGCGGTTTTCAATGAGCCCGTGAGACAGTTGCTGCAGGGGCTGGATGGAACGGCCCATGCAAGGCGGAAGGCATCGTGCTCAAAATCGAGACAGCAATGCCCTGGGTGCCTCACATGTGGCAGTTACCTCATTAAGTTGTCATTGCGTTTGGGGTTGTACTTTGCCGATCTTCCTTCTCTTACACGCTAAAACTCAAACTTCATATGCTCGATCTACTTAAAACCGCAACGGCGGTCTTTTATCAACTTATATGTCGGAACGCGTCTTTGCAAGTACTTTTTTGCCTTTGTTTCAAATGGGGTGGTTTTGCAACCGTCATGCGCGCGCCGTGCGAACGTGCCCCGGCTCGGATAAGATAGTGCGCGATAAAAACGATGCAAGGAGGCATATATGGCAATCAAAGCCATCGCGATGGATATCGACGGTACGCTCACCAACGACCAGAAAGTGATTAGCCCGCGTACGCGCGAGAAGCTGCTCGCGGCGCAGGAGTCGGGCATTAAGCTCATTTTGGCTTCGGGCCGTCCCGCATGGGGGCTGCACGCCTTGGCGCAAGAGCTCGACCTTCAAAACCATGACGGTCTGCTGGTGGCCTTTAACGGCGCACACGTCGTCGATGCCCAGACCGACGAGGTGCTGTTCGATCAGGCTATGCCTGCCGACGAATTGCATCGCCTGATTGATCACCTGCGTAATTTTGACGTGATCCCTATGATTTCGCTCGGTCGCGATTTGCACGTCGAGGACTCGTACCATTGCATGATCACGCTGCCTGACGGCTCGCAGAAGAATATCGTCAAGTATGAGCGCGACGCGTGCGATCTTAAGATTCGCGAGGTGGAGAGCCTGCATGAGGTCGCTGATGCTTATCCCGTGGACAAGCTGCTGACGGCGGGCGACCCGGCATACCTGCAGGCGCATTACGAGGAGATGTATGCGCCCTTTACCCAGACGCTTTCGGGCATGTTTACGGCCGACTGGTACTTTGAGTACACGGCGCCCGGTATCGACAAGGCCCGTGCGCTCGAGGGTGCCCTGCCCAAGCTCGGCATCGATGCCAGCGAGGTTGTATCGTTTGGCGACGGCCAGAACGACAAGTCCATGATTGAGTGGGCCGGCACTGGTGTTGCCATGGGCAACGCGGTCGACGAGGTTAAGGCCGTGGCCCAGATGGTGACCGCCAATAACAACGAAGACGGCATTGCGGTGGCGTTGGATAAGCTACTGGGTTAGAATCGCCGATAAAGCATGGTTCGGGCGTCCGTTTGCGGGCGCCCTTTTGTTAGGGAGGGTGCCGTGTCCGCATTTCCGTTCGACGCCGTTATCTTTGACATGGACGGCGTCATTGTCGATACCGAGTATTACTACCTGGGCGAGACTGCCGCGTTTGCCAAGGAGCTTGGGCTTAACCTGACTCAAGAGGAGTTGAATGGGCAGGTCGGTACCTCGCATCAGTTCTTCCTGCATATGTTGGTCGATTGGTTTGAGCGCGCCGGTAAGGGGCATTTCACTGGCGAGGAAGCGTTGGCCCGTTGGGACGAGTGGGCGCATGAGCGTCCGCGCGACTATCAGGCTTTGATTAACCCAGGCGCCGTGGATACGATTCGAGAGCTGCCGCGCCGCGGCGTTCGCGTGGCGCTTGCCAGCTCGTCTCCCATGGATAGCATCGAGGAAGTGCTCAACGCATGCGGGCTGTCGGATGTCTTTGAGTATGTGGTGAGCGGCGAGCAGTTTAAGGAGAGCAAGCCCGAGCCCGACATCTACCTGCATGCGCTGGACCTGCTGGGGCTGCCCGCGAATCGCTGCTGCTGCGTCGAGGATTCGGTGCCTGGCATCACTGCCGGCAAGCGAGCCGGCCTGACAGTCATTGCCAAGCGCGAGGAGCGCTTTGGCTTTAGCCAGGATGCCGCGGACAAGATTATCGACCAGCTGCCGGAGCTGCTCACGCTTTCTTAGGAGCGCGGTAGTTGCGCGTTTTTCGGGTCTGATGAGTAAATAGCCAACATTTTGGTGCGACACCTAGCATACTTTAAGCTAATGCGGGCTTAAGGGCTTGTTGAATGCCCTTAAGCCCGTTTTAGAATTAATTGTGCTGGGAGAGGGTATATGCCACCGACTGAAGGGCCAACTGACGGTAAAGCAGCGATACCGCTGTACCAACAGGTTATTGATATCATCAAAAACGAAATCAACTCCGGCGCCTACAAGGCGGGCGCGCGGATACCCAACGAATTCGAATTGGCTGAGAGCTATAAAGTTGGCCGCGTTACCGTGCGACGCGCTATTGAGGAGCTCGTCCAGCAGGGCTATCTAACGAAGCGGCAGGGGAAAGGCACGTTTGTCAATGCCCCCAAGCTTAAGCGCAAGATTCGCCAGAAGGATGACGTCCAGAGTTTTTCGGACGCATGTCGCGTTAACGGAATGGAACCGGGGGCGTGTGTCATTTCGAGAAAGATACTGCCGGCGGATTCCACCGAAGCACAGTTCTTTGGTGTTCCCGTTGGAACTGACTTGATTTGCGTTGAGCGCGTGCGCACTGCCGATGGCGTCCCTGTCATGCTCGAGAACAACATATATGTTTACGAGGACAACGCCTATCTATCAACGGCACCTCTATCTAACCAATCCATTTTTGAGTTCGTGCGCAACCGGACGGGCCGCACGCCCGCGTTTACCGACCCGTGCACGCTCGAGATCGCGTGCGCGTCGCCCGAGGTCGCTCGACTGTTGGCAGTTCCCGTTGGCGAGCCCTTGTTTTATATGGAAGCCTTCTTTTTCGATGAGCAGCGGCGGCCGTTTATCATCGGTCGTCAGCGGATCGTTGGGTCTCGCTACGTTTTTGACATCTAGGACATTGCGAATGGAAACGCCCGGTGGATCATCTCACCGGGCGTTTCCATACCGTTCACGGCGCAAACGCAACCGTTCAACCGCGTTGCGGCAATCAGTTTGAAATTATCTTGATGAAGGAAAAAGCTGCTGGTAATCTATGGAACGTCATAGAACGTTTGCATTGTGCAAACGTTGAAGCGAGATACGATGCAGTCTCGAGTTCTTTGGAGGTATCTATGTCAGATACGAAGGCGAAGAAGACAAACAGACGTTTTAAGTTCAAATTACCGCATGTCTATACGATCATGTTCTTGCTGATCATTGTCTTTGCGGTCCTGACTTGGATCGTTCCCTCTGGTCAGTATCAGCGCAAGACGATTTCGACAGCGGCGGGCGAGCGTGAAGTCGCCGTTGCTGGAACCTATGAACAGGTCGATAAGAACTACACCGATTCCGAGACCGGCGAGACCATCAATCTGGGCCAGGATATCTTCGCGGTTCTGCAAGCGCCCACCAAGGGCATCCAGGAGGCTGCCGACGTCGTTGCGTTCGTCTTATTGATTGGCGGATCGTTCGCGATCATCACCAAGACCAACGCTTTGAATGCCGGCATGAGCCGTGTGATTAAAAAGCTCAAGAACAAGGACATCCTCATCATTCCCATCACGATGACATTGCTGTCCATTTGCGGCACTACGTTTGGTATGTCTGAGGAAGCCCTGCCGTTCTATGCCATCTTCATTCCCATCATGATGGGTATCGGTTATGACTCGATGACGGCATTCATCATCTGCTTCCTTGGTCCTAACCTGGGATATTGTGCTTCGACCATCGACCCGTTTAATGTTTTGATCGCCCAAGGCATCATTGGCATCGAGGGTAATCCGCAACTGTGGCTGCGCGCCGTTTCTTGGGTTATCTTCACTGCCGTCGGTATCGCATGGGCCATGCGCTACGCCATGCGCGTCAAGAAAAACCCCGAGTCGTCCATTACGTACGAGGACGATAAGCTCAAGCGTATTGAGTTTTCCGTGACCGATGCCTCCATCGAGGAAGAGTTCACTATCCGTCAGAAGCTCGTGCTTATTGATTTTGCCTGCGGTATGGGCATTATCGTCTGGGGTCTTGTTACCCAGGGCTGGTACATGAATGAGATTTCCGCCGTGTTCCTTGGCATGGGCTTGCTTGCCGGTATCCTGGGCGGTCTTGACCAGCAGACGATCGCTGAGGAGTTCGTTAAGGGTCTCGCCGACTTTGCGTACGCTGCCATCGTTATCGGTATCGCTCGCGGTATTCTGGTCATCGCCGAGGGTGGCATGATCATCGACACCATCCTCCAGGCGCTCGCTACTGCGCTCGCCGGTGCACCAGCCGCCGTCTACACCACGTTTATGTATATCGTCCTTGGCCTGCTCTCTTTGCTGGTTCCCTCGAGTTCTGGCCTGGCGGCGCTCACCATGCCCGTTATGGGCTCCCTGACCGAGCTCATGGGCCTCAATCCCGAGGCGGCCGTCACCGCGCTCCAGTTTGCCAACCAGACCATCAACACCATCAGCCCCGTGGCGGGCATGACGGTCGCCGGCCTTGCCGTAGCTAGGATTTCGTTTGGCCAATGGTGGAAGACCATTTGGAAGTTCTTCATTTTCATGGTCGTCTTTGGCCTGATCGTAACGGCAATCTCTGGCATGCTTCCGGTGTAGGTGGTTGTGATGTCTGATCGTTTGACGGTCCTGACGTCTAAGAGCGTCTTTACCGGTACGGGGGACCTGCCGTTTGAAGGTTTCGTAGCGGTCCGTGGCAATCGAATTGAGGCTGTTGGCACCAAGTGTGAGGTAGCTTCGTATTTGACCCAGGCGGACGAGGTAGTTGACCTGGGCGACCGCACTGTCATGCCTGGCCTGATCGATGTGCATACCTTCTATACAGGTTGGGCGCTGCGGACGTTGGGGTCTGATCTGTCCGGCGTCGCTGATGCCAAAGAGGCCGTGTCGCTCTTGCGTGCATGGAAAGAAGATCATCCGGATTGCGCGGCGGCTTTTGGCCACAACCTGCCCGAAACGTTGGCATCGGATGCCGAGAACGCAAATACGGCAGCTGTGTTTGACGATTGTTTTGGCGATATCCCTGTCGTCTGCTTTACACCGGGTGCGGAGACCTGCGTTCTCAATGCTGCCGCCAGTGCGCAATACGGCTTTACGCCCCAGGCGTGCTATGCCGAGAAGATCTGGCGCATGATGAGCGATTTCCTCGCGCTGCCCGAGGTGCGTGCCGGGTATTCGGACTACATGAGCATGCTTAACGAGCGCGGCGTTACCGCCATCAAGGAAATGGCGTTTGATAACTACTACGGCTTTGCCGATGAAATGGCTCGCCGTGAGGAATCTGGTGAGCTGACGGTTCGCGTCTCTATGATGTCGCAGCCGGTGGGTGCCGGTGCAAATCTGGCATATGCCCGCGAGGCACGAGAGCGCTTCCGGGGACCGTTCGTTCGTTTTTCTGGCTTCAACCGTATGACCGATCGCGGCGTATGGGCGGGGCTTGCCGAGATGATTGACCCCTATGCGGACTCGGCCGATGCGGGCGCTGCCGGCAAGACGGTCGTCGAGGAGCCAGAGTGGGATCTGATTGAGAACGAGCTGCGTGCAATTGATGCTGACGGCTTCCGATATTCCTTGCATTGCCAGGGCGATGGCGCCGTTCGTCGCACCGTGGCGCTCTATGCCTCGCTGCCTCGAGACGAGCATGGACGGATGCTTCGCCGCCATGCGATTACCGATCTCGAGAACTCTGACCCGACCGATCTTGTCGAGTTTGGCAAGTTAGGTGGAATTTGCGAGGTCTATCCGCAGATTCTGACGCTGGACCGGCGCGAGGATTGCCTGTCGATGATGCGTCGACAAATTGGCGAGACGCGACTTTTGCACAGCTGGAATCGCCGCGGCATGGAAGATTCCGGATGCACAGTGTGCTGCGGCACGGATCTGCCGCTGCTGATTCCGAGCCTGGGCGAGTCAATCTACAGCGCGTGCGGCGGATTCTTCGCCGACGGACTGCCCGTGAATGAGGTCAACACGCTGACGCTTGTCGAGCTCTTGTGCGCTTGGACTGCCGGGGGCGCGTACGACCTGATGCGCGAAGACGAGCTGGGTACGCTCGAGGTTGGCAAGCTTGCCGATATCTGCGTGCTCGATCGGGATGTGTTCGACCTCGATTATCGCGACGCACGCGATCTTGCGGTTGACATGACGATGTCGGACGGACAAATCGTGTTCGATCGAAATAAGGAGGCATAAGATGTCTGAATCCAAACCGACGCTGCACCGCGAACAGATTGCGGGCATGAATATCCACTACATCATGTGGTCGCTCGATTACTTCCTTGATGTGCAGCAGCGTTTGGGCTTTGAGTCCATTGAGCTGTGGTGTGCGGAGCCGCATGTGACGCTCGACCACACGGGCTACTTTGAGGCTGAGGTCCTGGCGAAAAAGGCTGCAGACCGTGGGCTTAGGTATCGTACTCTGTGTCCCGAGAATGTTGTCTATCCTTGGCAGTACTGCGCACGCAAACCGCTGCATGAACAGCGCAGCCTGGCGTACTTTAAGCACGGCATTGAGCTTGCCGAGGTACTTGGGTGCGACCGCATGTCCATCAACTCGGGCTGGGGCGACTGGGACGAGGACCGCGAGGAAGCCTGGAAGCGCAGCCGCGAGCACTTGTCCATTCTGGCGGAGTATGCCGGCGAGCACGGTCTGGTGCTTACGATGGAAAGCCTGCGTCCCGAGGAGAGCAACCTTGTGACGACGGTTTCCGATGCGAAGCGCATGATTGACGAGGTCGCGAGCCCGTACTTACAGCCCATGGTTGATACAACCGCGATGGGCGTTGCAGGCGAGACGCTCGAGGACTGGTTTGCCGCCTTTGGTGATGGGGCAATTCACGAGATGCACTTTATCGACGGTGACCCGTATGGCCATCTGGTGTGGGGCGATGGCAAGCACGATATGGACGCCTTCGTCGCCACACTCAACGCCCATGGTTTCGACGGCATGCTGGGCCAGGAAATCACGGACGGTCGTTACTACGATGACCCGGCGGCGGCAGATGCCAAGAACATGGCCGCATTCGAGAAATATCTGATTGACTAAAACAACCATCGGCCACGCAACCAACGTCATTGATTGCGGGCCAAATAAGAAAGGAACTGGATATGAACGCACACGATCTGATCAAAGAGGCAATTGCCGAGAAGGGCAAGTTCGACAGCGTCTACTGGATTGCTTGCGGTGGCTCCATGATCGATTTGATCCCGGCTCATGAGCTTCTGCAGCGCGAGGCAACCACCTTCACTTCGTATATCTATACGGCTCGCGAGTTCGATATCATGCGTCCGCGTCGTCTGGGCGAGAAGTCCCTGGTCATCGCTTGTAGCCACAGTGGCAACACCCCCGAGGTCGTCGAGGGCTGCGAGATTGCCCTTGCTGCCGGCGCTACGGTGATCGCCCAGACCGACAACGCTGGATCCAAGATTGACTCCGGCAAGTGGACCACGTGGGTCTACCCGTGGGGCGAGGGCGTGCCGCAGGCCGAGGTCCCCGCTGGCATTTCGCTGTCGCTTGCGGCCGAGCTGCTCGATCAGCAGGAGGGCTACGCCGATCTTGCCGATATGTATGCCGGTATCGCCGAGATGGATAAGATTCTTCCCCCGGCACGCGAGAAGGTAAATGCCGAGCTGGGCGATCGTTTTGCCAAGCTTTGCCAGGAGCACGAGTTCTTCTACATTCTGGGCAGCGGTCCCAACTTTAGCCAGACCTACGGTTTCGCTATCTGCTCTCTTATGGAGATGCAGTGGCAGCACTGCAGCTACATCCACTCTGCCGAGTACTTCCATGGCCCCTTCGAGGCTACTCAGGATGGCGTTTTTTACTTCCTGCAGATGGGCTCCAGCGAGTGCCGTGCCATGGACGAGCGCGCCCTGGCGTTCCTTAAGACGCATACCGATACGCTGATGGTGCTCGATGCCAAGGAGTACGGTATGGAAGCCGTGCCGGCGAGCGTCCGTGCCTATCTGGACCCGGTGCTGTTCTACGCCATGAACTGCGAGCTGCGTGCTGCACGCGGCAAGGTGTTTGATCACGATCCCGATTTCCGTCGCTATATGGGTGTTGTCGAGTACTAGAAGGGACAAAGGCCATGGCATTTAACGTTAACGCGCTCGGATTTGGCGACAACGTCGTCGATCGCTACGAGCATATCCACACCATGTATCCCGGCGGCAATGCGGTGAACTTCGCCGTTTATGCCAAGAAATGCGGTGCCGCACGCTCTGCATACATGGGCATTTTTGGTAATGACGCCGCTGCCGAGCATGTCATTGCAAGCCTCGAGGATGAGGGTATCGAGCTTGACAAGTGCGAGCAGATGATTGGCGAGAACGGAGCGGCTCGCGTGACCGTCGTTGACGGTGACCGTGTCTTCCTTGGCTCCAACGAGGGCGGTATCCGTGGCGATGCGCGCTATGTCCTCGATCGCTTTGATCTTGCGTACATGAAGCAGTTCGATGTGGTTCATTCGGGCAACTATTGCTTTACCGAGCGCGAGCTGCCCAAGTTGAAGGCTGCGGGCGTCACGGTCTCTTTTGACTTTTCGGACGACTCCACCGACGAGTACTACGAGCAGATTGCGCCCTACGTCGATTTCGCTTTCTTTAGTGCGGCGGATGCTGCGAGTGAGGACGAGATTCGCGAGCGTCTGGCATGGGTGAAGGGCCTGGGTCCGCGTTTTGTGTCGGCTACGGCGGGCGCCGAGGGCTGCATTGCTTACGACGGCGAGCGTTATTACCGCCAGCTGGCTAAACCGGTAACGGACATGAAGGACACCATGGGGGCGGGCGACTCGTTCCTCACCTCGTTTTTGATGTGCTATCTCGATTCCGCCAAGCGTGGTGAGGATGGCGCCGAGGCCATCGAGCGCGCGCTCGACTTTGCTGCCGGGTTTGCCTCGACCGTGTGCGGTATGGAAGGTTCTTGGGGCCACGGGGCGCCAATCGTCGAATAGCTTAAGAAAGCGTACGGCGGTCTGGCTATGAGGCCTTGGACAGCCGATGCAAAACAATAAGCGAAACGCGAAAAGGGGGCTCGCCATGTGGTGGGTCCCCTTTTGAACATTGGAGAAGACCATGGGTATTAAAGCGTGCGCGGCTGGTTTTTGCTGTGCGGACGTCTATCAAAACATCGGCGTGTTCTATCCGACTGGTAATGGCATTGACTGGGGTATCCATCTTGCACGAATGGGCGTTTCGGTATCCGCCGTGTCGGTTGTCGGCAAGGACGAGTACGGAGACAAGATGAGAGAGGCGCTGGCCGCTGAGGGGCTCGATATCTCACATCTGCGGGTGGAGGATGGCGACACCTCGGTGATGCTCATGGCATTGAAAGACGGCGTCGATCGCGTGCATCTCGAGGCAATCGATGGCGTAATGGAGACATATCGACCGAATGAAGATGACCGGGCGTTTATCCTAGAGCATGACATCATTCATACCGACCTGTTTGGCAATTGTTTGGACCTCCTGCCCGAATGGCACGATGCGGGCAAGACGGTGGTTATGGACTTCTCGGTGTTCAGCCAGGATCCCGAATATGCATGTGAGAATCATTTTCCCTACGTTGACTACGCATTTATGTCGTTTGAAGAGGACACTCCGGAGCTACGAGACTGGGTACGCCACGTGCAGGAATTGGGACCGCGCGTTGCGGTTGCCACGCTTGGCGAGAAGGGAAGCATTGCCTATGACGGTGAGCGCTTCTATGAGTGCGGGATTGTACCGGCGGAGAAGGTCGTTAATACCGTGGGTGCCGGCGACTCGTATATTGCCGGGTTTACCAAGGGCGTGATCGATGGCCTTGATATTCCGGCGTGTATGAAGGCGGGCGCTGAGCTGTCGTCCCGAGTGATTGGTTCGTTTGAGCCGTACTAGGGTCAAATGCCTGGAAAGGAGTACGAAATGGTTATCGACATGTTGGTTCAGCCCATGCTCTACGGCGAGATCTGTACGCCGGGTGATGAGCCTGATGGATTCGGTTTTTGGTCACGAGAATTTGGTATGGGGCATATGGGTCCCATGGATTGGGACGAGCTTCAAGTTGAGATGGACGTCTGCGATGTGCAGAAGAGCTTGCTCATGCCGCTCGATGTAACCACGGCATGCGGAGGGCATTTTGGCACCAATGACCAGATTGCCATGCTGGTTGCCGCGCATCCCGATCGTCTGTGGGGATTTGCGAGCGTAGATCCGCGGGTGAGCAGTGCCGCAGGCGAATTGGAGCGCGCCTTTACCGAGCTGGGGGCAAAGGGGCTTTGTCTGCATCCGGCAAAGCAGGGTTTTGACCCCGATGATGCTGTGGCTGAGCCGCTTTACGAGCTGTGCGAGCGCTATAACAAGCCGGTGGTTTTCCATGCCGGTATGTCTTGGGAGCCGGGCGCAGAGCTCTCGCGCAGTAACCCGCTTGCATTTGAGCACACAATCGCAACGCATCCAAATGTGCGTTTTAGTTTGACCCACTTTGGCTGGCCCTGGGTGCGCGAGACCGTGGCGATGCTGCTCAAGTATCCCAACTGCTACACGGACACCTCTATCACTTACATCGATTCGCCCGAGGAGATGATGCAGCGTCTTTTCACGGTCGATATGGGGCCGCTGTGGTATGAGCGCGCGCTATCGCATCAAGTGATGTTCGCCAGCAATACGCCGCGCTTCCGTGCATTCAAACTCAAGCGGGCGCTCGATACCGTGCCCATGCGCGATGATGCGCGAGAAAGGCTCTACTGGGGTAATGCCCTGCGTTTTCTTGAAGGGGATGAGTGAACATGGTGACGCTCGAGACATTAAGCTATCTATCGACTGCACCGGACCAGTTCATCGATATTACCGAAGACGTGCACGCTGCCGTCGAACGCAGCTCGGTGACCAATGGCTTGGCGGCGATTATTTTGTCGCATACGACCTGTGGAATCGTGGTAAACGAGGGGCTGCCCTGCGTGGAGACGGATCTTATGGAGACGCTTGATCGCATCGCCCCACTCGATGCCCCCTATGCGCATGCACACTTCCTGCCGAGCTATGGAGCCACCGGCAACAACTCCTGTGGGCATATCAAGAGCATGATTTGTGGAAACAGTTGCTTCTTTCCCGTCCAAGATGGCCACATCGTGTGCGGAGGTGCCCAGAACATCTATCTTGCGGAGTTTGACGGTCCGCAGAAGCGAAAAGTGTACGTCGAGGTGCTGGGGGAGTAACGTCCCTGCGATAACCCTATGAAGGAGCGCGTTATGTCGTTTCTAACTTCGATGTTCAAGACCGAAAAGCCGGTTATCGGAATGCTGCACCTGCGTCCTCTGCCGGGCGATCCACTGTATTACCCGGGCGGAAATGTGTCGCAGGTCGTGGAAGCCGCCAAGCGCGATCTCGAGGCGTTGCAGCAGGGCGGTGTCGATGGCATTTTGATTACCAATGAGCTCTCGATGCCCTATGAGCAGCACGTTTCTCCCTCAACCCTTGCATCGATGGGCTATGTAATCGGGGCTCTGTCCCATGATCTGTCGACTCCTTGGGGAGCTGAGGCTATTTACGATGGTGATGCCACAATCGAGCTGTGCGCTGCCGTCGATGCGCAGTTCACGCGCTGCAATTTTTGCGGTGCCTGGGCCGGTGATCTCGGGCTGATTAACCGAGATTTCGCGCACACCATGCGTCGCAAGGCGGCGCTGCGCCTGGACGACCTCAAGCTTTTTCACTTCATCACGAGCGAGGGGGAGGTTTATCTCAACGACCGCACGACTGCGGACATTGCCGATTCACTTCTCTTTAATTGCCTACCGGATGCGATGGTCATCGGCGGTTCGGCTGCCGGTCGTGGCGCTTCGGGCGAGCTTGCCGATGAGGTCCGCGAGCGTGTTGGCCAAGTACCTGTGGTATGTGGCACCGGTTGTCGCGAAAATACCGTGGCTGACGTATTTGCTCACTACGATGGCGCGTTTGTCGGCACGTGCTTAAAGCGCGACGGAAAGCTGGATGCCCCGGTTGATGTTGAGCGGGTGGTTCGTTTTATGGCTGCCGCTCGTACGGCGCGAGGGGAGTAGGCGCTCATGGCGTTCTATCTGGGTATTGATATTGGGACAAGCGCCTCTAAAGGCGTTTTAATCGATGATAGATGCAACATCGTTTGCCAAGCCTCTTGTGGACACGAGACGGACAACCCGTGTGACGGATGGTACCAGCATGATGCGGAGGCAGTTTGGTGGGGCGATTTTTGCCGCTTGTCGCGCGAGCTGGTGGCGCGATCGGGGGTTAATGCGGCGCAGATTGGATGCGTGGGCCTTTCCGCATTGGGTTGCGACTGCGTGCCGGTTGATACCGAGTGCAACGCGCTGGCGCCCGCGATTTTGTATGGAGTCGATGCGCGGTCGAAGCCGCAGATTGACGAGCTCCTTTCCGAATATGGGTCAGATCGCGCACGCGAGCTTTTCGGGCACGATCCCTGTTCGTCAGATATTGCTCCCAAGATCTTGTGGTTTAAGGAGAATATGCCCGATGTGCACGAACGTGCCGCGAAGTTCCTGACGGCGTCATCGTTTTTGTGCGCAAAGTTGACGGGGCGTTTTACGGTGGACCGTTATTTGGCGGAGGATTTTCTTCCCCTATACGACCGCTACACCTGGAAGGTTGATGCTCGGGAATGTGCTCGTTTCTGCCGGCCTGACCAGATGGCGGAGGTAATGTCGGCTACCGATATTGCCGGGGTGATTACGCGGCGTGCGGCCGAGGCGACGGGGCTCGCGGCAGGGACACCTGTCTTAGTGGGAACGGGCGACTCTGGTGCCGAGGCCATTTCGACGGGTGTATTCCGTCCCGGCGATATGATGGTTCAGTTGGGGAGTACGGCGTATTTCATCTACCTAGCTGATCATATGGTCGATGATGCCCGCCTGTGGCCAGGGACGTTTATCATTCCCGGAACTTACGGGATCTGCGCGGGGACCAATACGGCGGGTGCGCTCACATCGTGGCTGCGCCAAGAGCTGTATCGCGACGCCGTAGAGGCCGAGGGCCACGGTGGCCCCGATGTCTATTCGGTTATGGCGCATGATGCCGCCGATGTGGCGCCGGGTGCCGATGGGCTCCTGTGTCTGCCGTACTTTGCGGGGGAGCGTACTCCGCTCAACGATCCCGAGGCGCGTGGCGTCTTCTTTGGCCTGACCGGAAGGCATACGCGAGCCCATATGGTTCGCGCCGCCTTGGAAGGCGTCGCGTATACCGTTGCATCCCATGTCGACATTATCGAGCGAGAGCATGGACTGCCAATTGGGCGCATTATGCTTGTCGGAGGTGGAACCAAGAATCCAGTTTGGATGCAGGCTATCGCCGACGTATGCGGGCGCGAGGTCTCGGTTGCCAAGGTTACGGTGGGCGCATGCTTCGGTGATGCTATCATGGCAGCTCTCGCAGGTGGTGCCTATGCATCATGGGATGAGCTCGCCCAAGTCCTTGGCGTTGCGCAAGCAATCGTGCCCGATATGGCTGCCCACGAGTTATATGCGTCGCGTCGTCATATCTTTGACGAATTGTATGCACGCAACCGTGATCTCATGCACGAATTGGTGTAATGCTGCCGAATTGTACTGCCTACCAATAGGGACTGCGTTGTGCGATTCGCATGCCCCTTGGCATTTTTACCCACAGGGGTTAGCGAAGGTCAAAAACAGAGTGCGCATTTGCTAAAACTGCCGACTCGATGCGCTTTGCGTCACAGTTTTTGAGTGAGGCAATGCTCATCGAGGTCCTTGTGAGCGATCTGATGAGCGACTGTGCGCTTGTTTCTGTGTTTGGTTCGGCTGGTGCATCGGTCTCGAGCAGTAAACGATCGAGTGGAATCTGTCGTGCGTATTCGCGACCGCGCTTGGTCGCGAGCATGCGTTCGTTGACGGAAAAATAACAGCCCGCATTACGCGCGCGGGCGAGTTCGTCCGAAGTGCCGCTAAACCAGTGGAAGATGATAGCGGGGGAATCGGGGTTTGGGATGAGTAGTCCATGCGATTCGAGGACGTCCAGTACGGCTCCTGCCGAACGAACGGCGTGAATTGATATCACGCGTCCGGTAAGAGGATACTGCACGAGTGTATCGCAGAGCCGGTCAAATGCCTGTATTTGTAGCGGCTCACTTCCGGCAAAACGAGCGGAAAAGTCGAGCCCGATCTCACCGATGTAGCGCTCTTGGGCAGCAACTTCGCAAAGCAGATTGACTTCGGCAGGACCACAGCGGCCATCGGCGAGCCACCAGGGGTGAAGCCCAACGCCGGCGATGATGCCTGGTTGGCGACAGGCGCGCTCGCTTGCGGCCGAAAAGTCGCGCGGATTGACGCCGCAGTCAAATAGACCCAAGCCCAGCGCCGTCGCCTCATCGGCAACGGCGTCCGGGTGAGCCATTAAATCAAGATGGCAGTGTGCATCAAATAACCGGGGCTCCATCTCGGTGCGCTCCGCTAGTCCAGACGTTGGCCATCGGAGCGTACGCGCTCAGTGCCGCGGCCGCTGATCTGGCGGATAACCTCGCCGGCAATCATCTGGCCCATGATGGGCGGCATAAAGCTGGCGGTTCCCAGCTCGGTGCGCTCGTGGATGTTGGAAGGGTCGCGGGGCTGTGTCTTAACCGATTCCTCGCAGCTAAACAGTACATGCAGGCTCTTGATTCCGCGCTTCTTGCATTCTTTGCGCATGATGCGGCTCATGGGGTCACGTACCGTATCGAAAATGTCGGCAAAGCGGAGGCACTCGGGATGGAGCTTGTTGGCCCCGCCCATGGAGCTAACCAAACGAATGTCGTGGTCCTGAGCATATTTGGCAATGGTGAGCTTGGCCGAGATGGTGTCGATGGCGTCGACGACGTAGTCGAGCTTGCCGTCCGTCTGCTCCAAAACGCTCGCGAAGAAATCATCGATGTTGTCGCTCAGCAAGTATTCAGTTCGCTTGATGACGGCAGCGGCGGGATTGATGTCGTGGATCATGGCTTCCATCACGTCAACCTTGCGCTTGCCGACGGTGCTGTGAAAGGCGATGGCCTGGCGATTGATATTGCTGGGCGCGATGATGTCCTTGTCCAGAATGACGAAATGACCGATGCCGCCGCGGGCGAGTGCCTCGCAGCAGTTGGAGCCCACGCCTCCGCAGCCGAGCACTAGCACCGTAGCATCGGCGAGCTTATCGAGTGCCTCGCGGCCCATGATAATCTCGAGCTTGGTGTCGCGTGTCTCGATGGCGGCTGCGGCAGCGGTTTCGGTCATAAATATCCTCCGATGGGGAAGCAGGTCGTGTTTTAGCTATCGCCATTATAGGTAATCGCCCATAGGTTGCGATGGCGTTTGCTTTGATGTGGTTTGAAGCATTGCGATTAGATAGTTAGACAAACATCTAAATATTGAGTATAGTGTGCACGTCATGAGAGATGATGAGAGGAGGTCTTATGCCGGGAGAGGGTTTTAAGGCGCTTGCCGATCCAACGCGACGGCGCATTTTGGAGTTGCTGCGCGAGGGCAATTGCACGGCGGGGGAGCTTGCCGAGCATTTCGATATCAGTAAGCCGTCGCTGAGCCATCACTTGGCGATGCTCAAAAACGCCGGGTTGGTGACCGACGAGCGCCATGGCCAAAACATCGTATACAGCTTAAACACCACCGTCATGCAGGATTTAATTGGCTGGTTTATGGGCTTTACAAACACTGAAGGTGATAAGGATGAATAACGAAAACAAGGGCATTCACCCCACGGGGGTATCGTCGCGCGTGTGGATTGCGCTGGTCGCTCTGTGCGTCGCCAATGTCGTAGCGCACCTCATGGTGATGCCGAGCTTGCCTGCGCAGATTCCCACGCACTGGGGCGCGAACGGCGCCGTCGACGGTTGGGGTCCTAGCTGGATGGCCTCCGCGCTCGGCGTGCTGCCTCTGGCGCTTCTCGCAATGTTCCGCATGGTGCCGCGCATCGACCCCAAAGGTGAGGCATATCGAACCTCGGGCAAGTTCTACCAGGGCTTCGTAATCGCCTTCACCTTGTTCATGTGCGCCATAAGCTGGCTGGGAGAGCTTACGGTCTGGGGCGTGGTGCCGTCGGTCGGTTCGGTTAACGTGCTGATTTCCGGTGTTGTCGGTTTGCTATTCATCGGCGTAGGCAACTACTTGCCGCGTGTGAAGCAGAACTATACGCTCGGTATCAAGACACCTTGGGCGCTTGCCGATCCCGAGAACTGGCGCCGTACTCAGCGTTTTGGCGGCGCCTGCTTTATGGTGCTGGGTATTGGCCTGATTGTGATGGGCGTGGCAGGCAGCGTGCTTTCGAGTGAAGTCGTCGCCGCGGTGATTGCGGTTCTGGCGTTTGGTTCGGTTGGAGCCGTCTACGTCTACTCGTATCTGTTGTGGCGCAAATCGCAGCGAGCCGCTCGTTAAGGTTGCGGAAAACTAGCGTACGCAGTTCATAGTATGTTCCGGGGGACTTTTCCCAGGTAGTATTAGGGGGTGTGGGCAACCATGCCCCTTTTTCGTTACGTTTCAGAGCTGGTTCCCTCATTTCGTTTCCACTAAAGCGAATCAAGAATAGGGAAACAGCAGGTAGAAAGGATAGAACAGACATATGGCGGAGTTTATCTACCAGATGTATCAGGCTCGCAAGGCCCATGGCGACAAGGTAATCCTTGACGACGTGACCCTGAGCTTCTACCCCGGTGCCAAGATCGGCGTCGTGGGTCCCAACGGCATGGGTAAGTCGACCCTGCTCAAGATTATGGCCGGCATCGAGGAGGTCTCCAACGGCGATGCCAGGCTCACCCCCGGCTACACTGTGGGTATCCTGCAGCAGGAGCCGCCGCTCGACGACGACAAGACCGTCATCGAGAACGTGCGCATGGCGTTTGGCGAAATGATCGCCAAGGTCGATCGCTTCAATAAGATCGGCGAGGAGATGTGCGACCCGGATTGCGACATGGACGCCCTCATGGCCGAGATGGGCAAGCTCCAGGACGAGATCGACGCCGCCGACGGCTGGGATATCGATTCCAAGCTCGGCCAGGCCATAGACGCCCTGCAGCTGCCCGATTCCGACATACCGGTCAACGTACTTTCCGGCGGCGAGCGCCGTCGCGTGGCCCTGTGCAAGCTGCTGCTCGAGGCTCCCGACCTGCTGCTGCTCGACGAGCCCACGAACCACCTGGACGCCGAATCGATCCTGTGGCTCGAGCACTTCCTGCACAACTACCAGGGCGCGGTGCTTGCCGTCACGCACGATCGCTACTTCCTGGATAACGTTGCCGAGTGGATCTGCGAGGTCGACCGCGGTCACCTTTATCCCTACAAGGGCAACTACTCCACGTATCTGGAGACCAAGGCCGCCCGTATCGAGGCGCAGGGCAACCGCGACGCCAAGCTCGCCAAGCGCATGGAGGCCGAGCTCGAGTGGGTACGCAGCTCGCCCAAGGCTCGCCAGGCCAAGAACAAGGCCCGTCTGGCTCGTTACGAGGAGATGGAGGCCGAGGCCCGCGCAAGCCAGAAGCTCGACTGGACCGACATCCGCATCCCCGTGGGCCCGCGTCTGGGCAACAAGGTGCTCGAGGCTCATCACCTGCACAAGGAGTTCGATGGCCGTGTGCTCATCGACGACCTATCGTTCACCCTGCCGCGCAACGGTATCGTGGGTGTCATCGGCCCCAACGGTGTGGGCAAGACCACGCTGTTCAAGACCATCGTGGGCCTGGAGCCGCTGACTTCGGGCGAGCTCGAGGTGGGCGAGACCGTCAAGATCTCCTATGTCGATCAGAACCGTTCCGGCATCGACCCCGATAAGAACCTGTGGGAGGTCGTCTCGGATGGCCTGGACCACATGATGGTCGGTGAGACCGAGGTTCCGAGCCGTGCTTATGTGGCGAGCTTTGGCTTTAAAGGCCAGGACCAGCAGAAGCGCGCCGGCATACTCTCCGGTGGCGAGCGCAACCGTCTGAACTTGGCGCTTACGCTCAAGCAGGGCGGCAACCTGCTGCTCCTCGACGAGCCCACGAGACTCCTGAGCAACTCGTATGCCGTCTTCTGCTTGAAAAAAAAA
>URHU01000012.1:0-29231 GCA_900547715.1 uncultured Collinsella sp.
CGTCGGCAGCGTCAGATGTGTAAAAGAGACAGGCCGGGGACGGCGCCCGCCATAAACGGGGAGTCCTCGACCATATTGGCAAAGCAGACAAACTTGGAAGCGCCGACGGAGTCCTGGTCGGCCGTGAGCTTAGCGGCGTCGATGATGGTCTGCGCAGCCATGAGTACGGCGTCCATGTTGATGCCGGCACGCAGACTGGCGACGTTGACGCTGGAGCAGACGCGGCTGGTGGTAGCGAGCGCCTGGGGAATGGACTGGATGACGCGGCGGTCGGCGTCGCCGATGCCCTTCTGGACGAGCGCGGAGAAGCCGCCCAGGTAATCGATGCCGAGCGTCTCGGCCGCGCGGTCGAGGGCATGCGCGATGGGGGTGAGGTCCTCATCCTTGCAGCACGCGGCGATCTGCGCCACCGGGGTGACGGAGACGCGCTTGTTGACGATGGGGATACCGTACTCGCGCTCGAGGTTCTCGGCTGTCTCGACCAGGTGCTCAGCCGTGTGCGTCACGTGGTCGTAGATCTTCGTGCACATGCGGTCGAGGTTCTCGTCGCCGCAACCCATGAGCGAAACACCCATGGTGATGGTCCTGATGTCGAGGTTCTGCTCCTCAACCATGCCGCGGGTTTCCGCGATTTCTGCGGGCGTGATCGCCATCCTTGCGCTCCTATCTGCCAAAACGAGCATAGTCTTGTCTATTCTAACGTGCCGCACGTGCCAAGTGGCGCGTGCGGCACGTTTTGGTGCTCGGTTGTTTCCGTTGTGTTACTGCCCAAAGACCTCTTCGGCGATGCGTGCGCTCTCGGCGGCGTCCTTGGCGTAGTAGTCCGCGCCGATCTGCTTTGCGTATTCGGGGGTGAGCACGGCGCCGCCCACGATGATCTTGACGCCCGGCACCTCGGCATGAAGCAGCTTGATGGTTTCCTCCATGGCGACGACCGTGGTGGTCATAAGCGCCGAGAGGCCGACGAGCTTGATGTCGCGCTCCTGTACGGTCCTGAGCACCTCCTGCGGGTCGACGTCACGGCCTAGGTCAAAGACGGTATAGCCGTAGTTATCGAGTAGCATTTTGACGATGTTCTTGCCGATGTCGTGGATGTCGCCCTTGACGGTGGCCACGCAGATCTTGCCCTTGTCGGCAATCTCGCCGGCGGGCATCAGGCGCTTGATGGTGTCGAAGCCCACACGCGCGGCCTCGGCCGAGGCCATGAGCTGCGGCAAGAAGAACTTGCCCTGGTCAAAGAGGACTCCGACCTCGTCGAGGGCGGGGATAAAGTGGTTGTTGATGAGGTCCATGGCGTCGTGATCTGCCAGCAGACGCTCGGTCTCGGCCGCGATTTCGCCCTTGCGGCCCGAGACGACCATGTGGCGGATGGGGTCGTCCTCGGCGCTTGCAGTGGTGCTTGCGGTAGGCGCGGCATCGCTCGATGCTGACTGGGCGGCCGCCGGGTTCGCGGCGATCTTATACGGGTCGGTCCAGTCGGCGTAGCGCTCGATGTATCCGGTCGAGCCCTCGTCCTCAACGCTCAGGACGCGATAGCTGTAGACGGTATCCATAAAGCGCTTGGAACCCGGGTTCATGATGGGGGCGTCCAGGCCCGCGCCGAAGGCGGCGGCCAAAAAGACCGAGCCCAGCAGCGGGCGGGCAGGCAGGCCAAAGCTGATGTTTGACACGCCGAGCGCGCATTTGACGCCCAGGCGCTCCTTGCACAGGGACATGGCGCGCAGGATCTGCTCGGCCTGGCGTTGATTGGTCGAGGCGGTCATGACCAGGCAGTCGTTGAGGATGCGATCCGGTCCGATGCCGTAGCGGGCGGCCTCGGCCACGATGCGCTCGGCGATGGTGAAGCGAGCCTCGGCGGTATCGGGGATGCCGCCTTCGTCGAGCGTAAGGCCGACAACGTTGGTGCCGTAGTGGGCGACCAGCGGAAAGATCTCATCCATGATCTGCTGCTTGCCATTGACCGAGTTGATGATGGGCTTGCCGGCGTAGCGGCGCACGGCGGCCTCGACGGCTGCGGGGTCGGTGGAGTCGATCTGCAGCGGCAGGAGCGTGGAGCCCTGGAGCTGTTCGGTCGCCTGTTGGATGATCTTGACCTCGTCGATCTCGGGCAGGCCCACGTTAACGTCCAAGATGTCGGCGCCCTGTTCCTGCTGGCTGATGCCCTGGCTCACGACGTAGTCCAGGTCGCCGTCGCGCAGGGCCTGCTGCAGGCGCTTTTTGCCGGTGGGGTTGATGCGCTCGCCGATGACGGCGATCTTGTGGCCGTCGCAGGGAAGGTCCACGACCGTTTGGGCGCTCGTGACCGACATGCTGGGCTTGCGGCGGCGCGGGCTGGGCGTGTGGTTGTCGATAAGCGTGCGCAAGGCCGCCATGTGCGCCGGCGTGGTGCCGCAGCAGCCGCCCACGACGCTCACGCCGTCCTCAATCATGCCGGCGACGGCCTCGGCGTACTCGGGTGCCTGGATATCAAAGACGGTATTGCCGTCGTCGTCCACGCGGGGCAGTCCCGCATTGGCCTGCACCATAACGGGCTTGTCGGTAACGGTGAGCATGCGCGCGGCGAGCCCTCGGAGCTCGGCCGGTCCCTGACTGCAGTTGATGCCCAGGACGTCGGCGCCGATGGCGTCGAGGGTGATGGCGGCGACCTCGGGGCTCGTGCCCAAGAAGGTGCGGCCGTCTTCCTCAAAGGTCATGGTGGCAAAGACGGGCAGGTCAGAATTCTCGCGGCAGGCGAGGACTGCCGCCTTGATCTCGGCAAGATCGGTCATGGTCTCGATAATAAAGAGGTCCACACCCGCATCGACGCCGGCACGCACTTCCTCGGCAAAGAGGTCATAGGCCTCGTCGAAGCTCAGGGTGCCCAGGGGGCGAAGCAGCGCGCCGATGGGACCGATATCGCCGGCGACGTAGCGGGCGCCGGCCTCGCGGGCGCAGGTGACTGCCGCGGCAAAGACGTCTGCCACGGTGGCGGCGCCGTCGAGCTTGTGGGCGTTGGCGCCAAAGGTGTTGGCGGTGATCACGTCGCAGCCGGCCTCGACGTACTGACGCTGAATATCGCTAATGACCTGGGGCTCCTCAAAGTTGAGCAGCTCGGGCAGGGCGCCTGCCTTCATGCCGGCGGCCTGCAGCATGGTGCCCATGCCGCCGTCAAACAGCAGGTGCCCGGTGCCCTCGATGGCGGCGCGCAGGCGATCGTCCTTAATGTGCAGGTCGTCGATCGTGCGCGTTTTGTACGCGGCACCGTTGCGGCGTGCGGCATCAACGGGTGCCGCCAGCGCGGCACCGTCCAGATCATGAGTGATAAGCGGAGTAAACATCGATGGCTCCTAATGGCTGGAATAGCAGGTAGTGTGGGCGGCGCGGAAGCGGCAGTGCTCGCGCATACGGCAGATATTGCAGGTGGGGTGGCTCTGGGCGTCGTGGACTTCGCCGTCGAACAGACCAATCACAGCGGTCACGCTCTTGGTGGGCATGAGCAGGCTGGTGGGGGTGACGGTAAGTCCAATGAGGCGCGTGGCATTGAGTGCATCCACGATCGAGCGCTGGGCAGAGAGCGGGCAGTCGCCATAGCCGGGACTGAAGCGCCAGTTGCCGTCGAGCCCGTGTGCAGCGGCTGCAGCCTTGACCTGCTGGTCCATCTGCTCGACGGCGGCCTCCACATAGGCAGAGCATGCGGCGTCGAGCACGGCGCCTTCCAGGGGTTGCTGGGCTCCCGTGGTGCGCAGACGGCGTTCGGCAGACATCCCGAGGGTGCAGGCCATGAGCGCGGCAAAGCGGGCGTCTTTGAGATGGCGATAGATGTCGCGACCACGCAGCTCAACGTTGGTGCCGACCAGACGGATGCTGGGCTCTCCCTGCTCGTCCACGCCCGTGGCATCGACGGCAAACACGCGGCGCACGCCACGGGGCTCGATATCCAGCTCTAGGCGCTCAACGACAAGCTCAATACGCTGCGACAGCTCGGGCTCAATCTGCTGGCCGCCGTAGCCCAGATACCGCAGCATCTCGGCACGGTCGACACGAGGGTGGTGGGCAGCGTCGATACGGTAAAGCGCCGGCGACGCAAGGTCGGCCGGCACTTCAACAACGGTTGTATCGACGTGTGGTTTTTCCATTACCCCAGGCGCTCCATAATGGTCGCGGCGATTGCAGGACGGTTCATAGTGTACAGGTGCAGACCGTCGGCACCGTGCTCCTTAAGGTCGCAAAGCTGACGAGCAGCATAATCTACACCGGCCGCCTGCAGGCTCTCGGGGTCGTTCTCGTACTTGGCGAGAATCTTGATAACGGGGGAGGGCAGCGACGCACCGCACATAAAGACCATGCGGCTGATCTGCGACTTGCCCATAAACGGCATGATGCCCGCGGTAATGGGCACGGTGATACCGGCCTTGTCGGCAAGCTCGCGGAAGCGATAGAAGCACTCGTTATCAAAGAAGAGCTGCGTCACAAAGAAGCTTGCGCCGGCATCTTGCTTTTGCTTGAGGTGCTCGACCGAGAGGTTGAGATCCTCGCAGGCAATGTGGCCCTCGGGGTAGGCTGCGGCGCCCACGCAAAAGCCGGCATCGACGAGCTCGGGGATGAGGTCGCGGGCGTAAGCGTAGTCGGAGGCGGGCTTGTCGTCCTCAGTCGCGCCA
This sequence comes from uncultured Collinsella sp., assembly GCA_900547715.1. Taxonomy (GTDB): domain Bacteria; phylum Actinomycetota; class Coriobacteriia; order Coriobacteriales; family Coriobacteriaceae; genus Collinsella. Next base: position 4,638 of record URHU01000012.1, read on the forward strand.
GCGGGAAGATCACCACGCAGGGCTAGCACGTTTTCAACGCCGGCGGTGCGATACTCGTCAATCTTGGCGGCGATGTCGGCGTGGGTGCGGCCCACGCAGGTGAGATGCGCTACCGAGGGCGTATCGAATTCGCTCGTAATCATATGCGCGATGGGGGCGGTGGTGGCGCTGTTGCCCGAGCCGCCGGCTGAGCAGGTGACCGAGACAAAGCTCGGCGAAAGCTTGCACAGATTGCCTGCCACTTTGCGAGCCGTGTCGAGGGTCAGCTCGCCCTTGGGCGGGAACATCTCAAACGAAACGGGTGCGGTGCCCTGGGATGCCGCCTGCTTAAAAAGCTCGTCGACGCGCATATCGTGCTCCTTTAGATACGTAATAGTGCGATGTGTTGTAAGGATTCTACAGCACCACTGTGCCACGATGGAGTTTCACTCGCTATTTGGGGATACCAATCAAAGATGCTTCGCTATCGGCATTTTCTATAACAGGGCGGTCAATGTAGGATGGGACTATATTGAATGGTATTTGATGCGAAATACCAGTTAATAGAGCCCATCCCAAATTGACTACCCTTAAACTATGGGGAGAGGTCTGCAATTTATACAGTTGATTGGCTGTTGAGGGTGGCAATGCCGCCGCGATGCGTTAACCTCATTGATTGGTTTCGCGACAGCAACATAACGGTAATGTTGCGGAAACACGACGAGTCTAATCTATGACTCGTTCGTTAGTAATCAACACCGCTTCTCGCGCGGTGCCGATACGAAGGGAGTTCCGTATGGCCGAACTTACTGACCGCTTCGGGACCATGGTGTTCTCTGAGGAAGTCATGAAGGACTACCTCCCCAAGGACATTTGGAAGCGCCTTGCTGCAACCCTCGAGGGCGGTGAGCCGCTCGACCTGGATGTGGCCAACGCCGTTGCCCACGCCATGAAGGTCTGGGCCATCTCCAAGGGCGCGACGCACTACGCGCACTGGTTCCAGCCGCTTTCGGGCATTACTTCCGAGAAGCACGACAGCTTCCTCGAGCCCAACCACGACGGCACCGCCATTACCAAGTTTACGGGCAAGAACCTCATCCAGGGCGAGCCCGATGCCTCCAGCTTCCCCAACGGCGGCCTGCGTGCCACCTTCGAGGCCCGTGGCTACACCGCTTGGGATCCCACCAGCCCCGCTTTTATCAAGGACGATGTCCTGTGCATCCCCACGGCTTTCTGCTCCTACACGGGCGAGGCCCTGGACAAGAAGACCCCGCTGCTGCGCTCCATGACCGCGCTCTCGCGTGAGTCCAAGCGCGTTTTGGCGCTGTTTGGTAAGACCCCCAAGAAGGTCGTTCCTTCCGTGGGCGATGAGCAGGAGTACTTCCTGATCAAGAAGGACGCTTACCGCAAGCGCAGGGACCTGGTCATCACCGGCCGCACCCTCTTTGGTGCTGCTCCCTGCAAGGGCCAGGAGCTCGAGGAGCACTACTTTGGCGCTATCCGCCCCACCGTCTCGGCCTATATGAAGGACCTGGACGATGAACTGTGGGCGCTTGGTATTCCCGCCAAGACCAAGCACAACGAGGTCGCTCCTTGCCAGCATGAGCTCGCCCCCGTCTACGGTGAGGTCAACGAGGCCATCGACCAGAATCTGGTCATGATGGAGAAGATGAAGCTCATCGCCTCCCGCCACGACTTGGTCTGCCTGTTGCACGAGAAGCCCTTCGAGGGCATCAATGGTTCGGGCAAGCACAACAACTGGTCGCTTGGCACCGAGTCCGAGAACCTGCTCGATCCGGGCGACACCCCGCTCGACAACCTGCAGTTCATCGTCTTCCTCACCGCGGTGATCGAGGCCGTCGATAACTATCAGGAGCTCCTGCGTGCTTCCGTTGCCTCGGCCGGCAACGACCATCGTTTGGGCGCCAACGAGGCTCCTCCGGCGATTATGTCCATCTTCCTGGGCGACCAGCTTACCGAGGTCGTCGAGAAGATCATCGATGGCAAGGCTTCCGTCCATGCCACGCGCGGCGTGCTCGACCTGGGCGCCGATACCCTGCCCAAGCTGATGCAGGACAACACCGACCGCAACCGCACCTCCCCGTTTGCCTTCACCGGCAACAAGTTCGAGTTCCGTGCCTGCGGCTCCGAGCAGAACGTCTCCGACTCCAACCTGGTGCTCGATGCCGCCGTGGCCAAGTCGCTCAAGTCCTTCGCCGACGCGCTTGAGGGCACGCCCGAGGATAAGTTCCAGGACGCTGCGCTCGAGTACTGCAAGAAGGTCCTGACCGACCACCAGCGCATCCTGTTCTCCGGTGACGGCTACTCCGATGAGTGGCCCGTCGAGGCCAAGAAGCGCGGCCTTGCCAACAACAAGACCACGGCCGACGCCCTGCCCGCCTTTGTTTCCGATAAGGCCATCGCGCTCTTTGAGGAGACGGGTGTCCTGACCAAGGCCGAGGCCCAGTGCCGCTACGACTGCAAGCTCGAGAAGTACAACAAGCTCATGAACATCGAGGCCACCACGATGGTTCGCGAGGCGCGTCGTACCTATCGCCCGGTCATTACCGCCTATGCCACCAAGGTCGCTAAGGGCCTTGAGACTATTCGTGCTGCCGGTGCTGAGGCCGCCATGCAGTGCGAGCAGAACACGCTCAACAAGCTCTGCAACGGTATCACCACCATCAACGACTCCATCAAGGCGCTCGACGCCGTGCATCAGAAGGCTGAGGCCCTCGATGGCCAGGAGCAGGCCAACGTGTACGCGCACGAGGTCGTTCCCGCTATGGATGCGCTGCGTGCCGCCGTGGACGCCATGGAGGAGATCGTGGCAGCCGACTACTGGCCGGTCCCGACCTACGACGACATCCTGTTCTACGTATAGGGCGTAACTGACATATCGTCACGGTATTGAGCCGGGGTCCGCATCATGCGGGCCCCGGTTTTTGTTTGCGAAGGACGCTTTGAAGCCCGTTTTGCCGCCGATTTGCCTAGGTATAAAGGGCTATGGGCAAAAAACGTCAAATATGAGTACTGTCACAAGTCCTGTAACATTATCTTTTTGCAAAATATGCAGTGTTACACAACATATGTCCAAGTACTTAGCTGATAAACGCTTGCAATTCTTCCGCCGTAGGACCCCTGGCGTCTAAATCGCCTTCTGATGGCATGAAATCGCTGTTACTAAAATGGTAACAGTACTCATATTTGCTATTTTTTGCCCGCTGGCTTTGCGATGATGCCGGGGTCCGCACCCTGCCGGGTTCGAATCCCGGCATATCGGTAGCAAAAAGCCCGCTACCGAATTGGTAACGGGCTCCACATCTCAAATGGTGCCCCCAGCGGGATATCCGCGTGCGGCTGGCGCCGCCCGCTTCCGCTTCGTCGCTTCGCTCCTTGCGTGCTGCGCTGGAAAACGCTTGCGCGTTTCCTCAGCTCCGCACCCTGCCGGGTTCGAATCCCGGCATATCGGTAGCAAAAAGCCCGTCACCGCGGGGGTAACGGGCTTCTTAATTTAAATGGTGCCCCCAGCGGGATTCGAACCCGCGATATCCACCTTGAAAGGGTGGCGTCCTTGGCCGCTAGACGATGGGGACAGTGGGAAAGAGTATAGCAGACTTTTTTGCCGGCGCGTATATCGTTGGCAAACTGGAAAACCACCACAAAGGTGCCTGTCCCTTTGTGGTGGTGAGGTGCTAGGGGAGGAGCTTCATGGCCGCGTCGTGGGCGGCGTGCTCGTAGGTGTCGTCGAGGGGCTTGAGCGGTAGCAGAGCGTTGGCCTGCGCGTCGCCGCGGCGCTCGAGGGCGTGGGCGATGAGCCAGTCGGCGAGTTCGGGGTTCTTGGGTAGCGCTGGTCCGTGCAGGTACGTGCCGATGACGCCCTTGTAGATGAGACCCTCAAAGCCGTCGTCGCCGTTGTTGCCGGTGCCCGTGACGACGGACGTTCCGAGCGGCGTGGCATCTGCGTCGAGCAGAGTACGGCCGCCGTGGTTCTCGAATCCCACAAAGGGCTCGGGTGCCAGGTCGGTCTTGACGGCAACGTTGCCGATCAGACGGTCGGAGCCGCGCACAGTCTCGGCGGCAATGACGCCCAGACCCTCAATGCGATCGTCGCCCATGTAGTACGAACGGCCGAGCAGCTGATAGCTGCCGCAGATAGCAAGCAACGAGCCGCCGTCCTCAACATAGGCCGCAACCTTGTCTTTTTGAGCGAGCAGCTCGTGCGCCACGGCCAGCTGGTCGCGGTCGGAGCCTCCGCCCATCATGACGATATCGGCGTCGGTGAGATCGAGCGCCTCGCCCATGCGGACCTCGTCCACGCGCACGGGAATGCCGCGCCAGGCGCAGCGGCGCTCGAGGGCGATGACATTGCCGCCGTCGCCATAGAGGTTGAGGGCATCGGGATACAGGTAGACGATGCGCAGCTGGCGCGAGAGCTCGACCGGCGCGACGCCGACGGGGACGGCGCTGCCATCGGCGCACGTTGCAGCGTGGGCGGCAACCGTAGCCGCATCGGTGTCTTTGAGCCCATCGAGCTCCTTGACCAGCGGCGGAAAGGCCGTGTAGTTGGCGACGGCATAGAAAGTGTCGCCAGCCTCCTCACCTGCCACGGCGCCAATTGCCTGCGCGACGTCCGAGATAATCGCGGCATCGATGCCGGCGTACTTGAGGCGCACCTGCATGTCGTGTGCGCGCGTGCCGCCGGCAAAGGCGACAAGTCCCGGCGTGTTGGCGATGCGCTCAAAGTCGACGTCGTAGATCCACGATACATCGTGGCCGTCGGCATCGTTGTCGTTCAGGAAAAAGGCGCAGAGCCTGCCGCCTGCCGTCTTGATGGACTGGATTTGCCGATCGAAGCCCACGGGATTTTTGGCCAGATTGGCCTCGACGGTACGGCCGGCGATATTCCAACGGCCCATGCGACCACCTGCTGGCACGTAGGCATCGAGCGTAGGCTGCAGGTGAGCTGCGTCCACGCCCAGCTCGTGGGCGGCAAAGAAGGCTGCAGCTACGTTGTAGACCATATACAGGCCGTTGTAGCGCGTGGCGATGTGCGTTGCGGGTGCGTCGATATCGGGTCCAAAGTTCAGGTCAAAGCCGTAGCCGTCGCAGCCGAGCTCCACGCCCGTCACGCGACGGACAAGCCCGGGGCGGGCCCAGCCGCACGAAGGACAATGGTATGCGCCAAGCTGTCCGTACTGCACGTAGTCGTACTCCAGCGGTGCGTTGCACTGTGAGCAAAAACGCGAGTCGCTAATGCGGTCGGACTCGGTGTTGGTGGCGCCGTCGATGCCAAAGGCGATGCTTGCATTGGGAACGCGCGCGGCGATTGCGGCACACAGCGGGTCGTCTGCGTTGTAGATGAGCGTTGTTGCCGGAGAGAGCTCCAACGCATGGGCGATGACGTCTTGGGTATGGTCGATCTCGCCGTAGCGGTCTAGCTGGTCGCGGAACAGGTTGAGCAGCGCAAAGTACGTCGGCTTGAGCTTGGGCAGAACGCGTACGGTGTAGAGCTCGTCGCACTCAAAAACGCCCACGCGCTTGCCGCTGCTGGTGTGCTTAAGGCCGCCGCGGGCCTCGAGCAGAGCACCCACCACACCAGGCTCCATATTGTTGCCGGCACGGTTGCACACCACGGTAGCGCCGCTGGCAGCAACTGCGTCGGCGATGAGGTTGGAGGTTGTGGTCTTGCCGTTGGTGCCGGTGATCACCACGCTGCGGTCGACTAGGCTTGCGAGGTCGCTTAGCAGCTCGGGGTCGATCTTCATGGCGATGCGGCCGGGAAGCACGCCACCCTGGCGTTTGAGGACAGAGCGCAGTCCCCAGCGGGCGATATCGCTTGAGGTGCAGGCGAGAGATGAGCGGAGGTTCATGAAGCCGTTCCTAACATAGATGATATGGTCGGGGCGATCGCGTCGCTAAAAGCCGTAGCGGCGCGCAAATTCCTGGGCAAGCTGCGACACGTCTTCGCAGGCATTGGCCCAGGGGGCAAAGTCGGGGGTGTCCGAGATAATGCCGTCGGCTTCCCAAACCGCCTGGTGCGAGAGGTCCCAGGGGTCGCGCGGCTCGGGTCGGCAGGGAAGATACGGCGTCTGGTACATGGGGTTCAGCAAGAAGAACGCGCCGCCCTCGCAACGGTTAGCGAACTCACGCAGCGCGCGCGTCGCCGGGCGCATCTTGTTTGTTTTGAACAGCAGAATCGTGCGGGCGAGCAGGTACCAAGGAGAGTTTTCGAGTGCGTCTGCCCCCATCTGTTCTTCGAGCTGATGTGCCAGGGCAAAAAAACCGTCCTGGTCTTCCAAGCGGGCGAGGGCAAGCAACACGGTGCCGGCGGCCCGGGTGGGATAGCCTTCTGCCTTAAGGACGCGACGGGCATAGTTGGCGGCGGCGCGGTAACGAGCACTCGCCATGCACAGCTGCGAGATGGCCTCGAGCGTGTGAAACCAGCCGATAAGCGCCGGCTCGCTCACGGTAAGGTCTGCTGCGGTGACACCGTCGGCCAAAACATTATTGGCCCAGTAGTGCGGGGCCTCCATATCAAACCCGGGCACGCCCTGTTGCAGGTAGTCGGCCGTGCTCGCCTCGAGCTTCATCAAGTCGCCCAGGCAGGCATCGACGGGCGTGTCGGCCAGGATGATGGCGAGCAGCTGGGCATCGAGGACATGCGCATCGACGCGAACAATCTTGAGCAGCTCATCGCGCATGTCGTCGAACAGGCGGTTGCGCGTCTGCTCAAACTCCTCGTCGCTGCCCATGTCCTCGATGCGGCGAAGCTCGTCAAGCAAATGACGATGAACGCCGGCATAGGACAGCAGCGCTTGGGCATGCTCGGTCTGCGCATACTTGTGAGGGTTTGCGCTGATGTCGTTATGGACAAGCTCGCGTGCTGCATCGGTGAGTTCGGGGTGCGATGCCAGATAGGTGCGCTCCAGATAGGCAGGGATGTAGACGCTCGGATCCATTAGAGGTCTCCTCCCTTAAACGGCAATCCCTGTTCGGCCGCGCGCAGGATTCGTTCGTCGATCTGGGAGCGCACGATGTCGTTGGTGGCGACCCAGGCGGCAAAGCTGGCGTTGTCGGGCGCGCCTAGGCCCTCCTGCAGCACCGGCGTCGCCTCGGACAGGGCAAGGACAAGCTCATCGGTGGAGCCCGGACCTACGTTGACGCGGGCATAGACGCCATCGGGAAACTCGGTTTGGAAGTAGAGCGCCTCGGCCGCGTGCGGGCATGAGCGCACCAGGATGCGCAGGTAGTGCTCGGCGCCCTCGTAATCCAGCTCGCGCCAAGCAGCGCTCATCAGCGCGATGAGCGTCCACGGGTCCAGGTCGCGCTCTGCGTCCTTGGGACGGCGGCGCAGCGGCGTGTTGGCAAGATAGGGCACGGAGTGGGCGGAACGAAAACGCTTGAGCTCCTCGGCAGGGTATTCGAGCTTTGCCATGGCAAGCATCGCGGTATGGCGGACGCCGGCGGGGTCGTTGGGCGCAAAGTCCAGGCTGCGATTCGCGGCATCCAGCGACATGCGGTAGCGGCCGCTAATGAGCGCGCGCGATGCCAAGGCGGCAAGCCAGCGCAGGTAGGGACGGCGGGTCAGGTCGCCTGCGGCCTCACGCTCGTAGGGGTCCTGCGCCGAGGCAATCTTGAGCGCCAGATCGTGCTCCACCTCGTCGCACTTGGACACCAGATACTGTACGTATTCCTCGTTGGATTCGGCGGTGAGCGCCGTCAGCATGCGCTGGGCATCCCAGTTGGCCGGATCGAGCGCGGCTGCCTCGCGGAGCATGTTCTCGGCTGCGGCTTCTTCTTGCTCTGCCTGGGCGTCGTCGGGGATAAAGGGGATGCGGTAGTCGACAGCCTCGACCACCTTGGCAATGAGGTGCCCGGCGCGGTCGCGATCGTGCACGATGAGCGGCGCGGGGTTGCGGGTGAATTGCTCCATTAGACGCTCGACGGCGGGGCCGTCAGTGAGCGGGATATTGTCGCGGCGCAAGGCCTCAAGAACGAGGCGATGGCAATCCTCTTGAATGGGGTCGAATGCCATGGGGCCTCCTTTGCTGCGGTTAGGGTTCAAATGTCTCTATATAAAGTTCTAGTTTACCCGCATGTGGCACACCGGGGGTGCCGCACTTGGACTTGCACCTTTGCACCACGAAGACGGATGTCGCACAAATGTCGGCACCTTGGACGACCGAGTGGTATCACAGTGCCGTAAACGGTCGATTTTTGGCGGCGAACGGGGCACATTTTGGAGAGGCACAGCCCCGCCCGGGATATGTGGTCAACCCTGATAAAACGTTTGCCCAGCTTGGGAGTATGAATGCCCCACAAGGGTCTTCAGGGATAGAAAAAACGTTTCATCATTGTCGGCTTTAGGTGAATAACTGACCAACCAGAACGGTAAAATAGTGTTTGTCTGAGCGTTGAGACGTTCAGACATCGTGCATTGCCATCGCCGGCAACGCGCAAACCGGTCCTAACGGAGCCAATTGGGTGCTCCGTTATATACGCAAGTCTAAGAGGGGCTTGTTTAGGAGGCACAGTATGGGACGTTTTACCAATCCTCGCGATCTGTACTTTGGTGAGGGCGCTCGCCACGAGGTGAAGAACCTCAAGGGCAAGAAGGCCATCATCGTTTCTGGCGGCAGCTCTATGCGCCGCGGCGGGTTCCTGCAGGACGTTGAGGCCGACCTTAAGGAAGGCGGTTTCGAGGTCAAGCTGTTCGAGGGCGTCGAGTCCGACCCGTCCATCGAGACGGTCATGAAGGGCGCCGAGGCCATGCGCGAGTTCGAGCCCGACTGGATTATCGCCATCGGCGGCGGCTCGCCCATCGATGCCGCTAAGGCCATGTGGGTCTTCTACGAGTATCCCGAGGAGTCCTTCGATAACATCATCCAGCCGTTCAGCTTCCCCGAGCTGCGTCAGAAGGCTCACTTCTGCGCCATCTCCTCTACCTCCGGCACCGCTACCGAGGTCACTGCCTTCTCCGTCATCACCGACTACGCCAAGGGCATCAAGTACCCGCTGGCCGACTTCAACATCACTCCTGATGTCGCCATCGTCGACCCCGAGCTCACCTACACCATGCCCGCCAAGCTGTGCGCTCATACCGGCATGGACGCTCTGACCCACTGCATGGAGGCCTACGTTTCCACCTGCGCCTCTATGTTCACCGACGCCAACGCTCTGCACGGCATCCGCGAGATCGTTGAGTGGCTGCCCAAGTCCTATGCTGGCGACCATGAGGCCCGTCAGCACATGCACGAGGCTCAGTGCATCGCCGGTATCGCCTTCTCCTCGGGCCTGCTCGGCATCGTTCACTCCATGGCTCACAAGACCGGTGCAGCCTTTGAGAACGGTCACATCATCCACGGTGCTGCTAACGCCATGTACCTGGGCAAGGTCATCCAGTGGAACTCCAAGGACCCGCGTGCTGCCGAGCGTTATGCATACGTGGCCAAGGAGATCCTGCACCTTCCCGGCGAGACCAACGAGGAGCTCATCGCTGCGCTCGTCCAGAAGATTCGCGACCTCAACGACCAGCTCAACATTCCGCAGTCCATCAAGGATTACGCGAATGGTGGCGTGAAGGTCGACGCCGAGAACCCGCAGATGGTTTCCGAGGAGGAGTTCCTCGCCAAGCTGCCCGAGATCGCCGCGAACGCCGAGCAGGACGCCTGCACGCCGGAGAACCCGCGTGAGACCAAGGCTGCCGACTTCGAGAAGATCCTCAAGGCCTGCTACTACGACACCGACATCGATTTCTAATCGACTCTTGTTATCGTAACGAGGGGCTCCGCACGTATCCGTACGGAGCCCCTTTCTTTTTTCTTTTAGAGAATGGGATAGTTATGGCTGCAATTTTCAATAGCCCCAGCAAGTACATCCAGGGTCCGGACGAGCTCGCCAAGCTCGGCTCTTACGTTGAGCCGCTCGGCGCTAAGGCCCTCGTCATCGTGACGCCTTCGGGCAAGAAGCGCGTCGGTGCCAAGATCGAGGGCGGCTTTGCCGAGGCCAAGGCTGAGCTGCTGTTTGAGGGCTTTAACGGCGAGTGCTCCAAGGGCGAGGTCGATCGCCTGGTTGCGCTCGCCCGTGACAACGGTTGCGACATCATCGTCGGCGTCGGTGGCGGCAAGATCCTCGACACCGCGAAGGCCGTCGCCTATTACCTGGAGTCCCCGGTTATCATTTGCCCCACCATTGCTTCGACCGATGCCCCGTGTTCGGCGCTTTCGGTGCTTTATACCGATGACGGCCAGTTCGACAAGTACCTCTTCCTTAAGGCAAACCCCAACATTGTCCTGATGGATACGACGGTTATCGCGGCGAGCCCGGTGCGCCTGACGGTTTCCGGTATGGGCGATGCGCTCGCAACCTACTTTGAGGCCCAGGCGACGCATGATGCCGACGGTGGTACTTGCGCCGGCGGCAAAGGCGGAATGGCCGGCCTGGCGCTCGCCAAGCTCTGCTACGAGACGCTTATGGCCGATGGCGTCAAGGCCAAGGTTGCGCTGGAGAAGGGTGCGCTCACGCCTGCCGTCGAGCACATCATTGAGGCCAACACGCTGCTTTCGGGCATTGGCTTTGAGAGCTCGGGCCTCGCTGCTGCTCATGCCATCCACAATGGCCTGACGATGCTGCCCGAGTGCCACAGCATGTATCACGGCGAGAAGGTCGCCTTTGGCACTATCGTCCAGCTGGTACTCGAGGATGCTCCGACTGAGAAGCTTGAGGAAGTCTTGGGCTTCTGCATTGAGCTGGGCCTGCCGGTCACGATGAAGGAGCTGGGCGTTGCCGAGGTTACGCGCGAGAAGGCCATGGTCGTTGCCGAGGCCGCGTGCGCGCCCGAGGACACCATGTGCAACATGCCCTTTGAGGTGACGCCCGAGATGGTCGCAAACGCCATCCTGGGTGCCGACGCGCTGGGCCACTACTATCTCATGGATGAGTAAATCAAGCTAAGGAAGGGGCAAAGCCAGCAGATGGCTTTGCCCCTTTTTGCTATGGTGCAAAGGGGTCAGGTTGCTTTGCACCAATTGTTGTTGATGAAAGGGCGGATTCTCGTATGGCGCTTCCCATGGTTTATGGCGGTCCCGGTCGGTATGTTCAGGGGCCGGGCGAGCTCTCGCGCCAGGGCAGGTATTTGTCATGGTTGGGCTGCGCTGCCTATGTCTTGTTTGACCAGGGCACCGAGGATCGGCTGTGCAGGCAGATCGTCGATGGATTTCTGGACGAAGATCTAAGCGAGCCATTCTTTAAGATCTATAACGGTCCGTGTACGGAAGAGGCCGTTGTTGAAATGGCTAAGGAAGCCCGGGCTGAGTATTGCGACATGGTGGTGGGTATTGGCGGCGGCAAGATGCTCGATATCGCCAAGGCCGTTGCGTTTTATGCCGAGTTGCCGTTGTGCGTATGTCCCACGGCGGCGTCGATGGACGGTCCGTGCAGCGCGATTTCGGTGCTGTATCACGAGGATGGGTCGTTCGACCGCTACTTGATGCTCGAGAAGAATCCGGACCTGGTCGTGGTCGATATCAACGTGGTCGCGGCGGCCCCACTGCGTATGACGGTCGCTGGCATGGGCGATGCGCTGGCAACGTACTTCGAGGCGCGTTCGTGCGCCGCGGCGCACGGCGTCAACAAGCACGGTGGCGCGCCGGGGCACTTGGCCTTGGTTGCGGCTCGTGCCTGCTATGACACACTCATGGAGTGCGGCGTCGCTGCCAAGCGCGATCTCAAAAAGGGTCGTATATCGCCGGCGGTTGAGCGCCTGATCGAGTGCAATATTCTGCTCTCGGGTGTTGGCTTTGAGAGCGGTGGCCTAGCACTTGCCCATGCCATCGCCAACGGCCTGACGATTCTGCCCGAGTGCAAGGCCATGCATGGTGAGGCCGTGGCGTTTGGCCTGGTGGTGCAGCTGCGCCTGGAGCGTGCGCCCGAGCTTGATCAGGTGCTCGAGTTTTGCCAACGCGTCGGTCTGCCGACGACGCTTGAGGAGCTGGGCCTTGGCGAGATTTCGGATGCCGATTTGCAGACTGTTGCAAATGCGGTCTTTAGAAATGAGCGTAATATGGCCAACGAGCAGGCAAAGATGACCAAACAAAAGCTCGTGCAGCTCATGTGCGAGGCATAGTTGGCGCTTGATTGACCTTGTGCAATCGAGGCGGCGATAGGCCATAGACTATTTGCCTCAAAGGTGCGCCGCGTGTAATTTGCCCGAGGCGTGGGCCGATAGCGTATCATTATCTCTTGCTTGTTTGCACTGCTCAGGGAGGGGCCGCGCATGGCGCAGGAACACGATCTGTTTGATGACATTATCGAGATCAGCAAGGGTTTCGACTTTCTTAAAAACCCGCTTGGCGGCGTGACCGATGCACTCGATCCGTCGGCGCCGCAGTGGAATCCTGCCGACTACAAGGAGCGCCCGCGCGGCAATACCATTCCGTGCCTGACCTGCAAAAACGAAAAGAGCGGCTGCACCGCATGCATGGACGTGTGCCCGGTCAACGCTATCGAGGTCGAGGAAGACTCCATCGAGATCCTCGACTCCTGTCGCAAGTGCGGCCTGTGCGCCGCTGCCTGTCCGACCGAGGCGATCATCTCGCCGCGCCTGGCGCCCAAAAACGTCTACGACGACATTGTCTCTGCAGCTACGAGTCACGAAACCGCCTACGTCACCTGCACGCGCGCCCTCAAGCGTATGCCGCGCGAAAACGAGGTCGTCGTTGCCTGCGTGGGCGATATTACGGCCGAGACCTGGTTCTCGGTACTGGCGGACTATCCCAACGTGAGTGTGTACCTGCCACTGGGCGTGTGCGATAAATGCCGCAACACCGGCGGTGAGGACGTTCTGGGCGAGGCCATCGCCACTGCCGAGGAGTGGGCCGGTACGGGCATGGGCCTGGAGGTCGACCCCAAGAGCCTCAAATGCCATAAGCGCCGCGAGTACGAGCGCAAGGAGTACATGGATAAGATTGCCCGCACCACGGGCCTGACGGTGACCAAGCTCAACCCGGCGACGGCGGCGCTGGCCTCGGTGACGCAGAAGTTGAAGGCCCACCGTCACCAGATCACGCAGCTGGAGCGCACGCTCAACACCATGTGCGGCACCACGACGACCAAGCGTCGCCGTTCGCTCACGCACGGGCGGCAGCTGGTGCTCTCGACGCTGCAGAACCACCCCGAGCTTGCCAAGAATATGCAGGTGAGCACACCGGAATGCGATTTTGACAAGTGCACGTCGTGCGGCGAGTGCGTCAACGTGTGCCCCACGTTTGCCTGCGATTTGGTGGGAAGCGGTCGCTTTGCACTGGAGTCCACGTATTGCCTAGGTTGCGGAGCCTGCGTCAAGGTGTGCCCCGAGCATGCGCTCAAGCTGGTCGAGCACGATGCGTCCAATCTGGTCGTTGTCGACCCCGAGGCCGAGGAAAAGGCCGCTCAGAAGGCCAAGGCCCACGAGGAGGCCGAGAAGGTCAAGGCCGAGGCAAAGGAAAAGCTCAACAAGATGCTCGACCAAGTGGAAAAGCTCGCGGACTAGTCAGCGAGCTCTATCTCTGCTTCATTTGCGCCGCCGCGGTGTCCGGATTCGCCCGGATGCTGCGGCGGCGCTATACTTATGCAGTTTGAAGTACCTGTATCAAAAGGAGCTGTCGTGTCCCTTTCCATCGGTATCGTGGGCCTGCCCAACGTGGGCAAGTCGACGCTGTTCACCGCGCTTACCAAAAAGACCGGCCTTGCCGCCAACTACCCGTTTGCCACGATCGACCCCAACGTGGGTATCGTCGACGTGCCCGATAGCCGCTTGCAAAAGCTTGCCGACATCGTTAACCCGGGTCGTATTGTGCCGGCGACGGTCGAGTTCGTCGACATCGCAGGTCTGGTGAAGGGCGCTAACGAGGGCGAGGGCCTGGGCAACCAGTTCCTGGCCAACATTCGCGAGACCGACGCCATCTGCGAGGTCGTGCGCTACTTTAAGGACCCCAACGTCATGCGTGAGGTGGGCCGCACGGGCGAGTTCGTCGATCCCGCCGGCGATGCCGACACCATCATGACCGAGCTCATCCTGGCCGACATGGGCACGCTCGAGAAGCAGCTGCCTAAGCTCGAGAAGGAGGCCAAGCGCGACAAGGAGCTCATGCCCAAGTTCGAGGTCGCCAAGCGCCTGCTTGCCTGGCTCAACGAGGGCAAGCGCGCCGCATCCATGGAGATGACCGACGAGGAGCGTGCCGCCGCCAAGGGGCTGTTCCTGCTCACCATGAAGCCCATCCTGTATGTGGCCAACGTGGACGAGGATATGCTCAACGACGACCTGGCGCCCATCGATGGCGTCAAGCCGTTGCCCATCTGCGCCAAGATTGAGGCCGAGCTTTCCGAGCTCGATCCCGAGGACGCCGCCGACTACCTGGAGAGCCTGGGCCTGGAACAGCCCGGTCTGGACGTGCTCGCGCAGGCGGCCTATAAGCTGCTCGGTCTGCAGTCGTTCTTTACGGCCGGCGAGATGGAGGTCAAGGCCTGGACGGTTCGTCAGGGCGCGACCGCCCCGCAGGCCGCCGGCGTCATCCACACCGATTTTGAGCGCGGCTTTATTAAGGCCGAGGTCATTGGCTATGACGACTACATCGAGCTCGGCGGTGAGCAGGGCGCCAAGGCCGCCGGCAAACTGCGTATTGAGGGCAAGGACTATGTCATGGCCGATGGCGACGTCGTGCACTTCCGCTTTAACGTGTAAGGGCGACGCATATGTTTAAATACGGCAAAAAAGCTGGCTACATGGGTATTGCGCTGCTCGTACTTGCGGTGATTCCGCTGGTGGTCGCAGCGTGCGTTATCCCCAACATTGGTCCCGAGGTGGCAACGAAGTTTAATGCCGCAGGCGAGGCGACGCGCTGGGGCAAGAGCTACGAGCTGTTGGCGCTGCCGGTACTCAATCTGCTGCTGAGCGTGGCGACGTACTTTACGGCGGGACGCCAGGCAAAAAATAATGATGACTCCGCCGCCATGGCGCGCATCGTGTGCGAGCGCTACCTGCGCAACGGTTGCATCACGGGTGTGTTCCTCAACGTGATCAACGTTTATTTTATGTACTCGGCGATTACCGGAACGGGCTTTGGCTTTGGTTTCTAGCTTGTCCTTTTAGGCAACGAGCCTGCAAGCATATTCGATGGCTGCTGCGAGGCCGCCGCTCGATCGTGGTTTAAAGACCATGTCGGCGGCGGCCTCGTTTTCGTATCCGGCGCCGCGAAGACAGAGCGCGATACCGGCTTCCAGGAGAAGGGGCAGACCGCGTTGGCTGGTTGCGATCACGGCAGCCTGATTGAGCGAGCAGCTGTGCGCCTGGCATTGGATAGCAAGTTCACCTTGCGCCGGGCAAGGGACCAGAACGGCGGCGACGCGACTTGATAGCAATGCAAATGCTGTGCGCTCATCGGGCGAAAGGCATTCTGCTTCAACGACGACGAGCTTGAGCGGTGCGCTGTTTGTGCGAAGCGTGGCTCGGTACATGCGGACCGAAGAACCCGACATAGAAAACTCCTGTGTATTCGGCAAAACGTAAACTATAGTTTACGTTTATGTTCGGCTCCATTTCAAACTCGGCTGCATGGACGAACGTGCGAAACAGATTCTTGGCAGGCGGGTCGAAGAGACACGCAGAGACCTTGGTATCTCCAAGGTTGATTTTTGTGTGGCAACAGGAATCAGCCGACCTTACCTCGACCGAATCGAAGATGGGACGGCAAATTTCACGCTCAAGGTTCTATTTAAGATCGCACCCGCACTCGGCATGACGGTGTCAGAGCTTCTCGAGGGTATCGAATAGGGCGTTCCCCGCTGCTAATTGACGCTCTTTGGGCGGGTCCCCCTGGTTGCGATGTGCAAAATCGCGAGTATTCAGCACCTGTTCAGCCGTAGATGGTAGCTCGCGCGGCTGGCTTTGCCTTTTTGACAGTAGTTAATCCACACCCTTAATAAAAATGTGGAATAAATATTTACTAGACGGCCTCTTCGCCCTAAAAGTTCGTCTAACAATCGGCCGATTCTATGCCTCCGGCGGAGAAATTGCAGAATACTCCGATTTTTGCACGGCCCGAGGGGGACCACCTGTCGTTTGAGGCTGCGATAAGTGGAACTGCCTTAGGGATTACGCCATCGGGATGCGGTCGTGGTTGACTTGGCTGTAGAACAGGCGCTGGATCTCGGCGGCATCACGTGACTGGCCGAGTGCCCACATGGTCTTGGCCACGAGCGTCTCGGTGGTCATGTCGTCGCCGCGCAAAATACCCGGATGATCGGCATAGGCACGGCCGACCTCATAAACACCCAGGTCAAGGCCCTCCTCGGGGACCTGCGTGGTCATAACGACAGTACGACCCGAATCAACCCAGCGGAAAATCGCCTCCTGGAACGACTCGCCCGATTCACCAAACTCGGGGATACCGCCAATGCCAAAGGTCTCCAGGATTACAGCATCGTAGCTATCGGCAAGGGCGTCCAATATGCCCGGGTTTACGCCGGGCGTGAGCTTAAGGACAAACACACGCGGATCGATGCTGTCGTAGAAACGCACCGGGTTTTCGCCCTGATGGGTGCCGTGAAGCCCGTTGCGCACAATGCGGTCGTTGCGGATGTAGGCAATGGGCGGATAGTTGACGCTAATGAACGCGTTAAAGCTCATGGTGCGCTGCTTGCGGGCGCGCGTGCCGGCAATGGCGACGCCACCAAACACAATCGACACATCGTGCGAATGCTCGTCGAGTGCATAGAGCAGGCTCTGGTACAGGTTGAGCTTGGCGTCGGTAAATGGGTTGCCCATGGGCTTTTGCGAGCCGGTGAGCACGATGGGCTTGGGGCTGTCCTGAATCAGGTAGGAAAGCGCTGCTGCGGTGTAGCTCATGGTGTCGGTGCCGTGCAGAATCACGAAGCCGTCGTGGTCGGCATAACCCTCGACAATGACGTCGCGGATACGCATCCAGTCGCTCGGGCGCATGTTGGTGCTGTCGATGTTCATGGGCTGCACGACGTCGAGCTCGCAGAGCCCCGAGATCTCGGGGACGCTCTGGGCGAGCTCCTCACCGGTCAGGGCGGGGGAGAGGCCGTTGCCGTCCTCGGTCGATGCGATGGTGCCGCCCGTGGCGATGAGAAGGATGCGCTTCATGCTGGTATTCCTATCGTATTTGCCGCCGCAGAGGCGGAGTCGTTCGGCAGTATTGTGGCACAGGGCGTCCAATGTTCAAACGTATTACATCATCTGCAACGTTTGGTAACACTTCAATTGCCGTCAAATAGGGGCCCAGGTCGTGCGTTTGCCGTGCGCTGATGGCTGCGAGGGGCGAGAAACCCCATATAACGTGTACACTATGGAGGTTATTTTCGTTCATTCACGCGGGTGGGCACCGGCTCCCCGCCAACAAGAGGGGGAACCATGGATCAAAAGGCTTCCGCAAAGGTCCTCGTACTCGACTTTGGTGCGCAGTACGGTCAGCTCATTGCCCGTCGCGTCCGCGACCTCAACGTGTATTCCGAGATCGTCCCCTGCGACATCTCGGCCGACGAGATTCGCGAGATGAACGCCTCTGCGCTCATCCTTTCCGGCGGCCCGGCTTCCGTGTATGCCGAGGACGCTCCGTCTATCGATCCCGCCATCTTTGACCTGGGCCTTCCCGTCCTGGGCTTTTGCTACGGCCATCAGATCACGGCCGTGACGCTCGGCGGCAAGGTCGGCCACTCCGAGGTGGGCGAGTACGGCCGCGCCACCATCACGCGCACGGCCGGCGCCAAGCTCTTTAACTCCACGCCTATGGAGCAGACCGTGTGGATGAGCCACCGCGACGCCGTTTCCGAGGTGCCCGAGGGCTTTACCGTTACCGCCAGCACCGACGTGTGCCCGGTTGCCGCCATGGAGTGCGTCGAGCGCAAGATTTTCACCACTCAGTTCCACCCCGAGGTCAAGCACTCCGAGTACGGTCAGCAGCTGCTGAGCAATTTCCTGTTTGAGATCTGCGGCCTGGAGCCCAACTGGAGCATGGACAACCTGGTCGAGACCATGACGGCCGAGTTCCGCGAGAAGGTCGGCGACGACCGCGTGATTCTGGCCCTGTCCGGTGGCGTCGACTCCTCCGTCGTGGCTGCGCTGGGCGCTCGCGCCGTGGGCAAGCAGATGACCTGCGTGTTCATCAACCACGGCCTGCTGCGCAAGGGCGAGCCCGAGCAGGTGGAGGAGGTCTTCACCAAGCAGTTTGACGTCGACTTTATCCACGTCCACGCCGAGGACCGTTATGCCGAGCTTCTGGCCGGCGTGACCGAGCCCGAGGAGAAGCGCCGCATCATCGGTACGCAGTTCTGGAAAGAGTTCTTCGCCGTGGCGCAGCAGCTCGAGACCGACGGCAAGCCGGTCAAGTACCTGGCCCAGGGCACCATCTACCCCGACATCATCGAGTCCGGCGCTCGCAAGACGGGCGGCAAGACGGCCACCATCAAGAGCCATCACAACCTGATCCCGTTCCCCGAGGGCGTGCACTTCGACCTCATCGAGCCGCTCGATCACTTCTTTAAGGACGAGGTCCGCGCACTTGGTCTGGCGCTCGGCCTGCCGGGTCATATCGTGTTCCGTCAGCCCTTCCCGGGCCCGGGTCTGGCCATCCGCATCATCGGCGCGGTCGACAAGGAGAAGCTCGAGATTCTCAAGAACGCCGACGCTATCGTGCGCGAGGAGCTCGACGCCTACAACCAGCGTCTGTTTGAGCAGACCGGCGAGCGCAACTCCGAGCACAGCTGCTGGCAGTACTTTGCGGTCCTGCCCGACATTAAGTCCGTCGGCGTTATGGGCGACGAGCGCACCTACCAGCGCCCGATCATCCTGCGCGCCGTCGAGTCCAGCGATGCCATGACCGCCGACTGGGCCAAGCTGCCCTACGACGTGCTGGCCCGCATCTCCGGCCGCATCGTCGCCGAGGTCCCTGGCGCCAACCGCGTGTGCTACGACATCACGTCCAAGCCGCCCGCGACCATCGAGTGGGAATAAACGATATTCGTTGATTTCAAGCCTCTGACCTGCGAAAACAGGTCGGGGGCTTCTTATTTTGCAACCTCTGTGCAACCTTTGCGGTTTCGCGCCCCGTGAACAGGGGATGTAGCACTGTTCACGTCTGGGCCCATGTCGGCACCGATCAATGCCCGCGCTGCTTCTGCTTGCGCTTCAGCTTCCGCTGCTCGAAGCACGTCGCCCGGGGTTCCTCGCCAGAGGAGAACTGACCGTTCCTTGCGAAACCGCGAGACCAGCTATATCCGCTTGCTGCGGGCTTGCTTGAGCCAGTTCCTCTTGAAAGAGCCTATACCTCCGAAGAACTTGTTGTACGTCTCACCGTTCTCCTTGGCCTCGCACTTGACCAAGGCAAGTTCGATGGTGCAGAGGTAATCCGCCACTTGCTCGAGGCGGTAGTCGGTCATCGAGGTCTTGCGGCGTCGGACGACCCCTTTTGAGAGGACCTTGCCCACCGAGCCGTCTCGCCCACGGAACAGAAGGAGCGCATCCTCGCGACCTTCGGCGACCTGTGCTGCGAGATGGAGGGCTGCACCATCGCGCAGGGCCCTTTCCAAAGCGAAGTGTCGAGCCGAAGTGTTGAGCGTCGGCCCTGAATGTTCAATGACCGTTGTTTTCTGCCCCTCAAGTGGTGGACTTTTCCTCGGAGCTGTTGATTCCCCCACGCGCCCCCTTCCGTTCTCTGTTCTCCCCTTATACTCCTTGTACGAGGAGGTAAGAAGTCATGGACAAGACCACACAGGACAGCTTGGCAAAGAAACCCGTCGACATGAGGGACAGGATTCTCGAGCATCTCGAGGCCCTCACCTCTGCCGTTTCGCTCGATGACCTTGCCCGTCTGTCCACCTCCGACATCGCCGAGACGCTCATCATCTCCAGGAGCCTGGCGAGCCAGTACCTCAACGACCTTGTTCGCGCCGGCCTTGTGGTTAAGGTGGCGGGCAGGCCTGTCCGTTATTTTCATCGCCGCGCGTTCCAGAAGCGTTTTCAGGTAAAGCTCTCTGCAAGCGAGTACGCCTCGCTCGCCGACCTCATCCATGCGACGGGAATCGCCGATCACCGCGACTTCGCGCGTGCCGTGGGCTTCGACCTGAGCCTCAGCTCCGTTGTCGAGCAGTGCAAGGCTGCGGTTCAGTACCCTCCGTTTGGCCTACCCATCCTCTTGAGCGGCGGCGTGGGTGTCGGTAAGTCTTTCCTTTCTCGCCTTGTGTACGAGTACGGCAAGAACCAGGGCTTGCTGTCCCGCGACTCCTCCTATGTGCGCATCGACTGCGCCGGGGTCCCGGACGCCGCCTCGTTCAACGGGCTTCTTGACGAGTCGATCGCGAAATCGCGCGGGGGTGTGGTTTTTGTCAACGGCATCGAGGCACTCTCTCCCTCTGCGATGGAGCACTGCCTTGCGACGGCCCTCGGGCTCGATGCCTCCCAGGATGCGCCGCGCGCTCGCCTCGTTCTTTCGACGACGCTTTCCGCCGATGACCTGAAGGTTTCCTCGGCCTACAGCAAAATGCCCATCTGTGCCCGCGTTCCCTCACTCAAGGAGCGGACCCCCGAGGAGCGCGAGGATCTCATCTTGAGCTTCCTGCGCAGCGAGGGGTGCCGAATCGGTTCTGATGTGAAGATTAGCCGCGGCGCATACCGTTGCCTCGTGAACGCGGACTTTTCCGATAACATCGCCGGCTTGCGCGCCTGCGTGACGAACTGCTGCGCCAAAGCGTTCCTCAATCGCGAGGGCGACTACGTCGTCGTTCGCCCGTATCTTCTTCCCAGCGGGCTCCTCTCCTCCGCGCAGATCGATCAACAGCCCGACGATGGCGTTCTGATCGACGCGTCCCTGGATGCCGCCGAGAGCACAGGGCCGGTCGAGCAGGCGCTCGATGCCCTGTGCTCTCTCGATGAGCGATTCTGCGCCGGGGAGCTCTCTGTCTCCGAGCTCGTCTCGCAAGCTGTCTCCGCTGTGCGCGGCGTTGAGGATCACTTGATCTTCGGCCGCGGCGTTACCTCCTCGAGGTCGCGCGCCTTCGAGCGCATCGTGGGCGCGGTCCTTGCCGACGCAGGCGCTTCTTATGGCATCGAGCTTTCGAGGAAGGTCGCTTTTCTACTGGCCCAGGAGATTTGCCTGCAGTTGTGGCCGGGCATCGGCCTGGCTAAGCGAAAGTCTGCCTGTGCGGAGCAAATCTCCCATCTCCTCGGTGCCGTGACCTCCGAATTACCGTTTGCCTCGAGCGTCTCCGATCAGGTCGCCGCAGACGTGGAAGGGGCGCTGGGAATCTCGCTCGATCACTTCACGAAGACGCTTCTGACGCTGTGCGTCGCATCGGAGTCTCGCGATGCGAAGGCCCTTCGGACGCTCTGCGTCATCTTGTCCCACGGCTACTCAACGGCGACGAGCATCGCCGACGCGGCGAACCGTATGCTCGGCATGCATGTGTACGAGGCTGTCGACATGCCCTACGACCAGCAGCTGAAGGACATCGTCGGTCCGCTCCAGCGCCTCGTCGACCGCCATTCCTACTGCACCGGGGTCGTGTTCCTCGTCGACATGGGCTCCTTGGAGGAGGCCTATAAGGCCCTCGAGAACGTTACCGACTCCACTATCGGCGTGGTGAACAACGTCTCTACCGGTCTTGCGCTCGAGATCGGGGTCGGGCTGCTCGGCGGCAAGTCCATCGCCGAGGTTCTTGGCGATGCGACCGCCGCGTGCGTGACGCACTGCAAGGTGATCGAGCGCGTCAACCGTGAGGACGCCATCGTCTTCTGCTCCGAGTCCGGGGTCGACGCCGCGGAGAGGATACGCCAGCTCGTCTCGCAGAGCCTCCCGCGCACCATAGGCGCGCGCCTGCTCACGAGGCCCTTCAAGCAGCTCGTCGCGAACGGGTCGAACGACGCCGTTTTCTCCGAGCACCGCGTCTGCGCCGTCATCGGCACGGGAGACCCCGGGGTCGTCTCCGTCCCCTTCGTCGCCCTCGAGGACATCATGTCGACGGCGTCCGCCTCTAAGGTTGATGCCGTGTTCGGCAGGTGGCTTGACGCTTCCGAGCTCTCTTCTTTCCACGAGAAGCTGCTCTCGAACATGACGCTGCAGAACGTCATCCGCTCCATCACCATCCTCGACCCGGAGCGGCTATTCCACGAGATCGAGAGCGCCGTGCACGAGCTTCAGCGCAGGACAGGCGAGAAGATATCGGCAGCAACGCCATCATTGGGCTCTACGTCCACCTCTGCTGTCTCGTCGAGCGCCTTGTTACCAGAAACCCCATTGAGACCTACGTTGGCCAGGACCGCTTCGAGGAGGAACGCGCCGATTTCATCGAGTCCTTCAGGCAGAGCTTCTCGAGCATCTCGACGCGCTATCGCGTAGAGGTTCCCGTAAGCGAGATCGCATATGTCTTCGACTACATAAGCGTGAGCGCCGCCCCGGCGCGAGAAGAGCGCCTCGGCTCCTCGGACCTCCTGCTCGACGAGTGACCTTCCCCGCGCCGCCGCAAGCTGACCGCGCGTCCTCAATAATCCGATAACCCCTTGCCCGGCGCGAATCCGGATAGCGCCGAGGCAGTACCGAACGTAAAACTTCATTTGATAGGAGCAAACATGAGTGTTGTTATGGCACGAATCGACAATCGCCTGCTTCACGGCATCATCGTGACGCAGTGGGCCCCGGTGTCGGGCGCGACCCGAGTCATGGTCATCGACGACAAGGTCGCCGGCGACGAGGTCCTGAAGTCCACCATGAGGATGGCGCGCCCCGCGGGCATGGCCGTCTCGATTATCTCCGAGGAGACCGCGCTCAAGAACTTCGCGGCGGGCAAGTACAACCGCGAGAAGGTCTTTGTCATCGCCAAGGAGCCCGAGACGATCCTTCACCTGGTCGAGTCGGGCATCGAGCTCCCGTCGCTGATCGTCGGCGGCTCTCTTGTCAAGGAGGACGGCGTCCAGCTCACCCAGCGCGCCTATGCCTCCGCCGAGAACGTCCAGAGCTACAAGGCGCTCATCGCCCGCGGCGTCAAGGTGACGGCACAGTTCGTGCCCGCCGACAAGCCCGTCTCCGTCGCCGACCTCATCTAAGGAGGGATCATGGTCAACTTCACTATTCTGCAGGTCGTCCTTTTGACCCTGCTTGCCTTCATCAAGCACGTGGACTACTACGGCATCCCGATGATCTTCGTCAACTATGCCGTCTTCTGGGGCCTTATCACCGGCGTCGTCATGGGCGACTGGCAGACCGGCCTCGTCATCGGCGGCACCATCCAGCTCATGCAGCTCGGCGTCGCGGGCTTCGGCGGCTCGTCGATTCCCGACTACGGCACGATGGCCATCATCGCCACAGCCTACGGCGTGACCCTGGGCACGGACACGGGCCTCGCCATCGGCCTGCCGGTCGGCATGCTCGGCATCCAGCTCGACGTCATCGTCAAGATTCTCAACGGCTTCGTCGTCGAGAAGTCCCAGAAGTTCTGCAACGAGGGTAAGTTCAATCAGATGAACGCCATCCTGTGGGTCTGCCCCGCGCTCTTCGGCCTGTGCGCCGCCCTGCCCGTCTTTGTCTCCGTGACCCTCGGCCAGCCCGCCGTCAACTGGCTCCTCGAGGTTATGCCCCAGTGGTTCCTCTCCGGCCTCACCCTCGCCGGCAAGATGCTCCCGGCCATCGGTATCGCCATGCTGCTCCGCTACATGCCCACCGGCAAGTACTTCCAGTACCTGCTCGCCGGCTTCTTCCTCTCGGCCTTCCTGAACGTGCCCATCATCGGCGCCGCCATCGTCGGCGTTGCCCTCGCGATCGCGTTCTACCAGCGTGCCGAGAGGGACACCGAGCTCGCCGCCCACGCTTCCGCAGACGCCTTCATCGGAGAGGATGAGTAACCATGGAAAACGAGAACATCACCGCCGTCGAGGGCAAGCCCTCCGGCTATAAGGTCACCAAGAAGGACCTGCGCAACGCGAACTGGCGCTGGCTCATGAGCGTGTGCACCTTCAACTACCAGACCCAGCAGGGCGCCTCGGTCGCCTACGCCCTCTCGCCGATCCTGAGGAAGATCTACACGAACGACGAGGACTATAAGCAAGCGCTCAACAACCACTTCCGCTACTACAACACCCAGCCTTGGCTCGCCGCCATCATCCTTGGCGCCTGCGTGGCCATGGAGGAGCGTGACGGCCTCGCGGCGGCGGACGCCGTCCAAGACCTGAAGATCGGCACCATGGGACCGCTCGCCGGCGTCGGCGACTCCCTGCTCATGACCATGATCCCGACCATCATGGGCTCCATCGCCGCCTATATGGCCATCGAGGGCAACCCCGTGGGAGCCGGCATCTGGTTCGCGCTCATCCTGGCCATCTTCTGGGTCCGCATGCACGCCCTCGAGTTCGGCTACAAGCAGGGTGTGAAGCTCGTCACCGACTTCAGCGAGAAGCTTCCCAACCTCACTGCCGCCGCCTCCGTGCTCGGCCTCACCGTGGTCGGCTGCCTCATCGCCTCGGTCATCGGCGTCACCTGCCCGATTAGCTTCAGCTTCGGCGACGTCTCGATGGAGATTCAGCCGCTGCTCGACCAGATCCTGTCTCTTATACACATCTGACGCTGCCGA
>URHU01000013.1:0-28012 GCA_900547715.1 uncultured Collinsella sp.
ATCTACACGCGTAAGATCGTCGGCAGCGTCAGATGTGTATAAGAGACAGACGCGACCCGGCAGCTTGGCGGCCTCGTCCGGCAGCGGATCGGCCTCCATCTCGGGCTCATCGAGCAGGTCGAACACCCGCTCTGCACTCGCCAACGCGCTCTGCAGCGAGTTGAAAGTGAACGACAGCTGCGTCATGGGTTCGGACGCCTCGTAGATAAACTGGAAGAACGCCTGGAACACGCCGACGGTCATGTGACCGGCAACCAGCATGCTGCAGCCCACCAGCGCGATCACGATCTGCGCCAAACGGCCGATAAAGCGCACCGCAGGGCCGACGGCATTGATCATAAAGTCGGCCTTGGCACTCACGCGTGCCAGCTCGCCCGAGGCCTGGTGCACCTCGGCAGAACTTTGGCGTTCGCGGTTAAACGCGCGGATCACCAGACGGCCCGAATAGCCTTCCTCGACCGCACTCGTAATCTTGGACACCCACTCCTGGCGCTCGCCCGTCACATCGTGTGTGCGGCGCGAGACGACCTTCGTCACCAGCAGCGACAGTGCCGTAAAGAACAGAAAGACGAGCGTAAGCTGCACGCTGAACACGAACATCACGCTCACAGCGCCCACCACGGTGCCGATCGACACCAGCAGCTGCAGCAGTCCGCGCTGCATACTCTCGGACATCTTGTCCAAGTCGTTGGTCGCGCGACTGACCACTTCGCCGGGGCGATGCGCGTCAAAGTAGGCGAGCGGCAGACGGTTGAGCTTTTGCGCGATGCGGTTGCGCAGGCGCAGATTGAGGCGCTCAGCGACGCTCGACATCAAAAAGCTCTGGAGCGCATAGAACGAGGCAGCGGCAGTCCAGATCATAAAGTAGACGAAGATGGTCTTGCCGCAGTTCTCCCAAGTGATGTTGAAGGTGGTCCCGTTGGCAAACGCCACCTGAATGTGGCCCCACAGCTCATCGATCACGCGGGCGCTATATGCCGGCGCAGCGGTGTTAAAGATGGCGTAGAACACAATGCTCGCGAACACGATATAGAAGCGCCAATGGTCGCCGGCAGCCTCGCTCCACAGGCGGCGCACCGTCGCCCAGGTGTCGCGGGGTTTCTCGTCCTCGTCCTCGTCGTCCACATCGCGCATACGCTCTGCCTCGGCGCGGGCGCGCTCGTCCTCGGCGCGTTCGTTTTCCTCGTAGAGCGCTTGGCGGCGAGCCTCGCGCTCGGCTGCAGCCTTGGCGGCGTCATCCAGCTCGGGTGCTACGGCAGCCGTTTCCTCAACCAGTCCCGCGGCAGCGGCGTCATCAACGCCGCCCTGCTTCTTGAGCTCCTCGGTCATGCTACTCACCTCCCTTCATCTGCGATTCCGCGATGGCGCGGTACACCTCGCAGATTTCCATAAGCTCGCCATGCGTGCCCAGACCCACAACCTCGCCATCCTTGAGCACCACGATCTGGTCGGCATGCAGAATGGTCGAGATGCGCTGCGCGATGATGAGCACCGCAGCGTCACGCGTCTCGTCTTGCAACGCATGACGCAGGGCGGCATCGGTCTTAAAGTCCAGGGCCGAAAAACTGTCATCGAAGATATATAGATCGGCATGCTTCATGAGCGCACGAGCAATGGCCAGGCGCTGGCGCTGACCACCCGAGAAGTTCGTACCGCCCTGGGCAACCGGGGTATCGAGCCCCTGCGGTTGGTCGAGTACAAAGGTGCTCTGGGCAACCTCAAGCGCGTGAAGCATGTCGCCCTCGGTCGCGCCTTCGTTACCAAAGCGAAGGTTGCTCGCCACCGTGCCCGAGAACAGCCACGCCCTCTGCGGCACATAGGCAATGCGCCCGCGGATTTCGTCTTGCGTAAGCTCGCGCAGGTCCACACCATTCAGGCGAATGGAGCCCTTGGTGGCATCGTGGAAGCGCAGCAGAAGCTTTGCCACCGTCGATTTGCCCGAGCCTGTCGAGCCAACGATCGCAGTCGTCTGACCGCGACGGCAGGCAAAGCTCAGGTCGCACAGGGTGTCCTCGTCGGCATCGTCAAAGCGAAACGACATGTGGTCGAACACGGCCACCGCATCGGCTTCGTCTTGGGGCTCGCGCGCCCCGTCATCCAGCGTGCGCTCGCCATCGACGATGCTCGGCTCAATCTCCAACACCTGCTGCGCACGGTTCAGGCACGCGGCAGCACGCGGAAGCGTCAGCACCACCATCTGGGCCATCATCACAAAGAACAGGATCAGAATTGCATACTCCAGCACCGCAGAGATGCTCGCAATCTGCATCGCATGGGCGCCCACGCGGTTGCCACCCACCCACAGCACCGCCACCTCGGCGATGTTCATCAAAAAGAAGCTTGAGCTGTCGAGGCCCACAAACAGGTGGTTGACTTTGATGGCGTTGGCGGCGTATTCGCTAAACACCTCGTCCAGACGCCGTTCCTCGTGGCGCTCCTTGTTAAACGCACGGATGACGCGCACGCCCACAATATTCTCGCGCAGCACCACGTTCATGCGGTCGATAAAGCCCTGTAGGCGCATAAAAATCGGCGCCGCGTTGGCAACCGTAAAGACCGCCGCCACCAGCACAATCGCAACGACTACGCCCAGAAGCGTGCCCATGGCGGGATCGATAAACCAGGCGAAGATGATGCCCGCCACAGCCAAAAACGGCACGGGCAGCACCAGCTGAATCGTCTGCAGAATCGCCTGCTGAATCACGTTGATGTCGTTGAGCGAGCGCGTGATCATCGATCCGGTGCCAAAGCGCTCAAAATCGCTGGCCGCGAGCTCGAGCGATTTGTCGTACACGGCATTGCGGATATCGCAAGCCACGTTGGCGGCCAGGCGCGCCGAAAGATAGCAGCCCAGCACCGTGCCGCCGCTAGCCATGCTGGTCGCGATAAACATGTATAGGCCGTTGCGTAAAATGTAGTCGACATCGCCCGTGGTAATACCGGTGTTGACCATGTTCGCCAACATCGTGGGAACCAACAGCGTACCAACGTTATCCACCAGCAGCACCAGCAGCGTCACTGCGACAAGCCCTCGATATGGCTTTAGAAACCTCATTAACAGTCGCACGACTCCCCCTCACCTTGATTCTCGGCTTGGCTCTCGGCAGCGATATGCTGCTTAAAGGCATCGCACTCATCGCCGAGCACCTGAGAGAATTTGCCGATCAAGCGCATAATCTCGCGCTGCTCACATGGCTCAAGCGCGCCAAAGGCTCGCTGCTCGGCCTTGAGTGCCGGCAGCGCATAACGCTCGGCAAATCGCCTGCCCTCTTCGGTCAGGCTCACAACCTTGTTCTTACGACTGCCCTCGGCAAACTCCAACGTCGCAAGCCCTCGCGCCCTAAGCGTTTTAATCGCCGAATTGATGGTCTGTTTGCTGTAGAACCATTCACTCGTCAGCCGACTCACGGCAACGCTTCCGCCCGCTGCACTCGTGTCGACGAGCATCCAGTAGGCGCAGTCCGAAAGGCCGCAGGCGCGCGAGAACTCCGAATAGATATGGTCGAGTCCATTGAGCAACCGATCGAAGTCGACCAGCGTAACCGCACTATTCATCTATCCCACCATTCAATTGTCCGATTTTTGACCAATTATGTGTCTCTAGATTAGTCCGAGTTTTGACTATCGTCAACAGGCTCTCCGCAAATGCGTGCATTTTTATGGCCTATCGGCAGAAAAAGACCGCCGGCGCGGGGGCGGCGCCAGCGGTCACGTGAAAATCGGGTTTTATTGCCTGTTAAGCGGCGACGGCCTCATAGACCGTAGCGCCCGAGAAGCTGTCATGCAGGCTCTTGCCGGCAATCCACGGCAGCTCGACGACCTCGCAGACCGTGTTGACCAACTCAGAACAGTCAGTAAAGTGGCCCTTGTCGTTGAGGGCCTCGCAATCCTGAACACGCCAATAGCCATCGGTGTGCGTGATGTAGTACTCGTGATCGTTGATCGACACGAAAGCGCGCGTCTTGGAACGCAGCAGCTTCAGAAATCCTTCGAAATCGGTCTCGACGACATCTCCAGCCTGGAACATGATGTTACCTCCTGGCCCGGCGCCACCACGGCGCATTGATAAACGTTGGTACTCCTTTAGTAAAACCTTTATCAGAGGTTATGCGTTCGTCATTTAGGCAAGTGGTAAAAAACCGCAGGGTAGACGGGATAAAACGTTTAACCATCCCATTTGTTTGTCACATTCTGAAGGTACTTTTATGCAAACCTACTTTCCCAATTGGAATCTATCCTTTTGGCCGGGCAATTGACCGTCTATCGTTTGAGCCCGACGGGTATGAACGGGGCATCTGCAACGCCACCGCAAGGAGACACCATGGAGACTATCGAAGCACTCATTCACCGTCGCAGCTGCCGCAACTACAGCGATCGTCCCGTCGAGGCCGAAAAGCTTGCACGTATTATCGAAGCCGGCCAATATGCACCGAGCGGCATGGGCCGCCAGCCGGTGACGTTTGTCGCCGTCACCGACCCCGCGACCGTCGAGCGTCTCTCACAGCTCAACGCCCAGGTCATGGGCAGCAACGGCGACCCCTTCTATGGCGCCAAGACCGTTGTGGTGGTGCTGGTTGACCGCAGCGTGCCCACACATCTGGAAGACGGCTCGCTCGCCATGGGCAACTTGCTCAACGCCGCCTATGCACTGGGTGTCGATTCGTGCTGGATTCACCGCGCGCATGAGGTCTTTGACTCGCCCGAGGGCCTAGAGCTGCTGGCCAGCTGGGGCCTGCCCGCCGACGGCAGCCTGCGCGGTGTCGGTCACTGCATTCTGGGCTACGCCGAGGACACGCTACCCGAGGCAAAGCCGCGCCGCGACAACGTGGTGTACGTCAAGTAGCGCAGGAGTGTCCCAAACTGCCGGCAGAAAAGGAACGTCCCCTTCTGCCGGCAAGCTATGTTGATATTTGAGTTGTCGTCGTTTCGTTCGTCTGGGCCGTTTCGGCTTCGCTGCCTTGTTCGTCCTCGTCCTTTTGCGCATCGGCGATGGTGGAGGCCGCCGCGACGATACCGCGCTGGGGTGCGACGCCCGTCTGGGTCTGAGCGCCCTCGACAACTTCTGTGCCTGCATGCGCGAGCTCGGGCGATTTAAACACTGCGTCCAAGTTGGCGCCACCGCCGGCGTAGCCGAGCGCGGCGAGTGCGATGACGATCACTGCAACGACGACCGCGATCGGAACATAACGGTGCCAACCAGCCGGATTGAGCCCACTGCGGCGAGCCGCCCCGCGGCTGATGTAACCGAGCGTGCCGTCGTGCTTGAGCTTTGAGCCCACCACGCGCTTGCGGCCCCACAGCGACGACTCGGCCTGCATGGCCAAGCGAGCGCTTGCCGAAGGATAGCCGTATTTAGTGCGCTTGAACGAGCCATCAAACCCCGAGGCGTGTTTACCCCACGTCACCGATGTCGTGCGTCGGTTGACCGGCGCGGCACTCCGCCTTCTGCGGCTCGGTTTTGAAGTCTCAGCCATATGCCCTCGCACGCCGTAACCAAATCGAAACAATAACGCTTTGGACTGTAGCACACGCGTCGCGCGCGGTCACGGGCGCCTCGCTCAACGGTCATCGTCCTTCAGCAAGCGCCACAGCGTTGTACGGCTTATGCCCAGCACCTCCGCCGCACGGGTTCGGTTGCCGTGGAGATGATCTACAACCAGATGCGCGATATCTCGCTCGGTATCGGCCAGCGGTCGCAGGATATACAGATCGCTTTCGAGCGTCGGGGCGCCAAAGGTTGCGGTCTTAATCACGTCCTCTTGGGCGAGCACTTCCTCCGCCACAGCGCGGTCCACCGTGCCCGCCCCCACCAATATATACAGTCGTTCCGAGACCTCGCGGAGCTGCAGATAATTGCGCGGCCAGCGGTAAGTATCGAGCGTCTTCGTCGCCGTGGCAGACAGCGTGGGCGCTGCCGTCCCAAATGCATCAGCGAGATATTCCAAATAGCGCGCAACCTTCGTCGACGCGGCTCCCTGCTCGGCGATTGCCGGCGCCACGCTCACCGCACAGGCGAAGCGCTCGGTCACAAAGGCGGCTTGATCACTTTCGCCGCCGCCCGGCATGTCATTCGCCGTCAGCACCACATGGCAGCGCGTCGCCAACGCGGTGTCGGCCATCGTGGAGACCAGCTCGCGGAGGCGCTGGGGGCCAACCGCGTTCCAGCCCTCAATGCAAAGGGTCAGCCCCATTTGGAACAACGGCGATTCGGCGCTTTTGAGCACATGGCGCCAACCGCGCTCGGTGAGCTCATCGAGCGCAACGGAAACAAAGGGCTGATCGGCAAAAGGACCGTCCAGATAGAGGCGCTTGGCGATCTCAACCTGACCCGCTCCCAGCTCGCCCTCGAGCATAAGGGGCACACCGCGCGCGTAACTCTCTGCAACCGGCGTAGCCACCGAGGCCGCCCCCTCAACGATGCCGTACGCGCTCGATTCGTAGCGGGCCTCAACTTCGTCGGCGTTGAGCCACTCGATACCCGCATGCGCCGCGGCACCGCGCACCTCGCGGACCGCGACGACCCAAAGGCTCCCGCCCTCTTTGTCGGTGGGGCGAACGGTCAGGCTCAGGCGCGCACCCGCACGCCCCATAACCAGACGCGCACCGTCTCCTATACGGTCGAGACGCTCAGCGACAAAAGCCGCCGCATCCCGCTCAAGCGCCGCGTCATTCATGGTCGAGATCGCGACGTCCCCACGCGCATCGATTGCCAATGCCGAGGCCCCGGCAGCAGCTAGGGCATCGGTCAAGATGTTCAGCTTGGCATCGCTATCCATGATTTGCCCCTGTCCGCGGCGACGTGCAACCGCCGACGGTCGTACGACCGAGTGTTTCAAAATTGAACGATATTGTTCACCAAACACTATAGGGCAGAAAGCGCCATCCTGCGAGTATAGGTGTTGCCCCGCATCGCCATCCTGGCGGGGCGATAAGAGCTCTTCGGGACTTATAAACCTGCGGACAAGCCATACCCGCAAGAGCTCCTATCGCTCCACCGTGAGAATGCACTCACCAGCACGCAGCACGCAAACAAGCTACTTCTCTACCAGATTCCCAGCACGTGCTGCATCCCCAAGCTCATGCACGCAATGCCAATCCAGCAGCAAAAGCCCAGCGCGATGGGCTTGCCGCCCTTTTTGACCAGCTCGACGATATCGGTATTAAAACCAATAGCCGCCATGGCCATCACAATAAAGAACTTCGACAGCTCCTTGATGGGCGCCGTAAAGGACGCGGGAAGCTGAAGCACCGTGGTGATCACGCTCGCCAGTACAAAGAACAGCACAAACATGGGAAACGCGCGTTTAAGGGAGAACGTGCTTTTGGCGTCGCCGCCGGCCTTGCGCGCCAGATGCATCTGCCAGCATGCGAGGACCAACGTGATGGGAATAATGGCCAGCGTCCTGGTCAGCTTGACCACCGTGGCGCTCTCGAGCACATTGGCGCCGGGATGCATACTGTCCCAAGCGCTCGCCGCAGCCGTTACGGACGAGGTGTCGTTGATGGCGGTACCGGCAAACAGGCCGAAGCCCTCGTTGGTCAGCCCGAGCATGCCGCCGAGCGTCGGAAACACGAGCGCCGCGATAACGTTAAACAGGAAGATGACCGAAATGGCCTGGGCAATCTCGCGATCGTCGGCATCGATGACGGGTGCGGTCGCAGCGATGGCCGAACCGCCGCAAATCGACGAACCCACACCCACAAGCGTCGCGATCTTACCCGGCACGTTCATAACGTGGCAGAGCACAAAGGCGATGACAAGCGAGGTCGAGATTGTCGCCACGATAATCGGCAGCGACTGGGCGCCCTTGGACAGAATCTGGGAGAGGTTCATGCCAAAGCCAAGCAGGATAACCGCGTACTGCAAGACTTTTTTGGACGTATAGGTGACGCCAGCGGTGAGCTGTTCGCGACGATTCTTGGGAAAGACGAGCGCCAGGACCATGCCAAAGAGGATGGCAAATACCGGCCCGCCGACCACCTCAACCTGTTTGCCGAGCAACGTCGCGGGGATGGCGATGATCAGGCAGAACAAGACGCCCTTCCAGCGCTCGCGTACGATATTCGCCAGTTGCATATGGGATTCCTTCTTTCTATTTCACGTGTGCGACGGCCTATGATACGGCAACATTGGGCATAGCCTTGCGCAAACAAAGACTAAGATGCCGCAATAGTTCTTGGGCAACAGCCGAATTACCCACCGCGGAGAGCTGATTCGCGGCATAATTAACAACTGACATATGAGTTTGATAGAACAGTTGCGAGGCGCTATGGAAGAATCGATGCACGTCGGCGAGCAGGAAACGAGCCTACAGGACCAGTCCTACCACACCATTCGACGCAAAATCGTCTACCTGGACTACAAGCCGGGCGAAAAGCTGGGCGTCAAGCAACTTTGCGACGACCTGGATATGGGGCGCACCCCTGTGCGCGAGGCTTTGGTTCGCTTGGCGCAGGAAGGCCTGGTGCGCACCGTGCCCCAAAGCGGCACCTACGTCTCGCCCATCAACCTCACCCTTGCCGAGAGTGCCTGTTACATCCGCGAGCATCTGGAAAAGCAGGTAATCGTGGAGTGCTGTGCGCGCGCCACCTCGGCAGGCATCGAGCAGCTCGACCGCGCCATCGTGCTGCAGGAAAAGGCCATGGCCGAAGAGGATCGCATCGGCTTCTTTTTGAGCGACAACCTCATGCATCACATGATTTTTAGCATCGCATGTCGCAGCACCGTGTGGTCGTGGCTCGAAGAGACCAATGCCGACCTGGAGCGCTTCCGCTGGCTGCGCGCCGCCACGCAGGTTCTCGACAATCAGGACATCGTGAACGAGCACAAGCAGATTCGCCGCGCTATCGCCGGTCGCGACCCCATCGAAGCGAGCTTTTTGGTCAGCAAGCACCTGCACATGATGTTCCGCAACCAAACCGAGGTTCTGGACCAGTTCCCCGAGTACTTCGAGACCAGCAAGCTCCGCTAACCTGCCAAAAAGGGACAGGTTTATTTTGGCAGGTTTTATCTGGGCAAATGCAACAAGGCCCGGCTCCGCTGCAACGGAGCCGGGCCTTGGTCGCCAGAATGGCGGAACCAACTACTCCACGGTAACGCTCTTTGCCAGGTTACGGGGCTGGTCGACGTCGCAACCGCGCAGGATGGCCACCTCGCGGGCGAGCAGCTGCAGCGGAACGCTCGCCGTGATGGGGCTGAACACGTCGCGGACTGCCGGCACGCGGATGATGCAGTCGGCAATCTTGTTGATCTCCTCGTCGCCCTCGGTGGCAACGACGATGACCTTGGCGCCGCGCGCCTTGCACTCCATAAGGTTCGACACGGTCTTGTCGTAGGTGGCACTCTTGGTGGCCACAGCGATGACAGGGAAGCCCGGGTCGATCAGGGCAATGGGGCCATGCTTCATCTCACCGGCGGCATATGCCTCGGCGTGCAGGTAGCTGACTTCCTTGAGCTTGAGCGCACCCTCGTAGGAAATAGCGGCACCCATGCCACGGCCCACGAACAGCGCGGACTGCGCGTCCTTGCACAGCAGGGCAGCTTCATGAACGGCCTCGGTTTGGGTATCCAAAATCCACTGGATCTGCTCGGCCGTATCGGAAAGCTCGCGGAACAGCATGCGCGCCTGCTTGGTGGTCAAGCGGTACTTGACCTGCGCCAGCAGCAGGGCCAAAAGCGTAAGGCTCACGACCTGGCCGATGAAGCTCTTGGTCGAGGCGACCGCGATCTCCTTGTTGGCCTTGGTGTAGATGACGCCGTCGCTCTCACGCGCCACGGGGCTGCCCACCACGTTGGTGATGCCGAAGACCTTGGCACCCTTGATGCGCGCATCGCGAATGGCGGCAAGGGTATCGGCCGTCTCGCCCGACTGGGACACGGCCACGACGAGCGTCGTCGGCGTGATGATGGGGTTGCGATAGCGAAACTCGCTGGCCGCCTCCACCTCGGTGGGGATGCGAGCCCAGCCCTCAATGAGATTCTTGGCAATGAGGCCAGCGTGATAGCTGGTGCCGCAAGCGATCACGTAGACGCGGTCGATGTCGTTGAGTTCCTCGAGCGAAAGGCCCAGCTCGTCGATGTCGAGCTCGCCGGCCGGCGTCATACGACCAACCAGCGTGTCGCGCACGACGCGCGGCTGCTCGTGAATCTCCTTGAGCATAAAGTCGGGATAACCGCCCTTTTCTGCCATATCCAGGTCCCAGTCGATGTGGGTGACCTTGGGCTCGATAACGTTGCCGGCCTCGTCGGTGTACTCGACGCCTGCGGGCGTGAGCTTGGCAAACTGACCGTCCTCGAGCACCACGACATCGCGGGTGGCGTCGATGAGCGCGATGACATCGGAGGCGACATAGGCGCCGGTCTCGCCCGCGCCGACCACGATCGGGGAGTCCTTGCGGGCCACGGCGATCACGCCGGGCTCGTCAGCGCACACGGCGGCCAGACCATAGGCACCGACCACGTGGGTGCAGGCCTCGCGCACGGAGGCCATCAGGTCGTGCGTCTCGGCATAAGCCTCTTCGATCAGATGCGCGAAGACCTCGGTATCGGTCTCGCTCTTAAAGTGGTGGCCGCGGCCCTCCAGCTCTTCGCGCAGCTCGGCGAAGTTCTCGATGATGCCGTTGTGGACGATGGCGATACGACCGTCGCAGCTGGTGTGGGGGTGAGCGTTAACGACGGAGGGCTTGCCGTGGGTGGCCCAACGGGTGTGGCCGATACCGCAGGTAGCGTCGCTGTCGATGTTGGAAAGCTCGCTCTCCAGGCCCGCGACCTTGCCCACGCGGCGGATGACGTCGAGGTGCGCCGCGGCGCCCTCGCCCACCTCGAGCGCGACGCCCGAGGAGTCATAGCCGCGATACTCCATACGCTTGAGGCCCGTGACCAGGATGTTCTTTGCAATATCAGAGCCGGTGTAGCCGACGATTCCGCACATAAGATAAATCCCTTCGTTCGCGTGACTGCAAGACGTCCACGCACAAGGGGCGCTGAGACGTATAACGTTCGAGTATTGTACTCACGCAAACGCAAGCTGATATACCAGAAGTGGTATCTCAACTTAGATACCACCCGATGCACACACGTCCAGCCGGTCCAAACCACCACAAAGGTGCCTGCCCCCTTCGTGGTGGTCGCGCTGGCAATAGCGTTTGCCCAGATAAAACCTGCCAAAATAAACCTGTCCCTTTTTGGAAGGTTTGGGATGCTACAATCTGGCTTGTACTTGAAACGCATCAAAGGGGCCGCTATGGCAAAGGTAAAAATCAGCGACGTCGCGCGCGAGGCCGGGGTTTCGTTGGGCACGGTTTCCAACGCGCTCAACCACCCCGAAAAGCTGCGCCCCGAGACCCTCAAGCTCATCAACGAGACCATCAATCGCCTTGGCTACCTGCCCAACCAAAGCGCCCGTCAGCTCGCAGGCGGCGCCACCAAGTCCTTTGGCCTGGTGCTCCCCCGTCTCGATCACGGCTTTTCGCTCCAAATCGCCAGCGGCGCCCACAACGAGGCCCGCAAGCACGGCTACGACTTGCTCATCGCCAACGCCGATAACGACGATATTCTCGAAGACCATTACCTGCGCTACTTTATGGGCACCCAGATGTCCGGCGTCATGGTTCAGCCCATGGCGTCCCCCGACTGGCACCCCGCCATGACCAAGATGCCCGTGCCGATCGTCCATCTGGACATCCATTGCTCCGAGCCCGGCTACTACGTAGCGGCCGACAACGAGGCCCAGGGTCGCATCATTGCCGAACTTGCCATCGCCCGCGGTGCACGCCATATCACCGTTGTAGGTAGAGCAGCATTTATGCAACTCACCCTGCGCGTCCTTGGCATTCATAAGGCGCTCGCCCTGCACCCCGATATCAAGATCGAAGTCATCGACGCCGGCGAATGGAATACCGCTGCCGACGGCTACGGCATCGGTGCCCAAATCGCCGAGCGCCCCGCGGACGAACGTCCCGATTTTGTCGTCGGTCTGACCGACGTGCTGGCCTCGGGCGTCATCTCGGCGCTGGTCGACAAAGGCATCGCCGTCCCCGGGCAAGTACGCGTAGCAGGTTGTGATGGCAACCCGCTCGCTTGGAGCGGATCGGTCCCGCTCACTACGGTAGCGCCCCCGGGCTACGAGATTGGCCGCAAGGGTGTCCAACTGCTGATGGAGCAAATCGAGAACAAGACCCCGGCAAAAACCAAGCACATCCGCGTCGGCTCTGCAGCGCGCACTGTCACCGCAGTCACCGCCGCCGAGGATATCAATCGCCAAGAACTGGTACGTCCGTTCCTACTGGAGCGCGCCAGCACCCAGGCAAGCACCCAGACCGACGCCACGGCCATCAACCTCGGCGCGTATCTATAGCACGCCCGCAAGTATGCTAAGTCGCCGCTCAAGCAAAAGAGGCCCGACCATTGCCGGACCCCTTTTGTTTAAGCGCAAACGTAAGCAATTGCTCGTTTCAACGCCGCAATTGTCTAGCGCATGGCCTTGACCGCCGCCGCCAGATCGAACAACGTATCGAGCACGGCCTCGCAGCCATCCACCACGTCCTGCGGCAGCGGCACGATATCGGGGACGGCAAAGACGTGGCAGCCAGCCGTAATGCCCGAGACGCAGCCGTTGCGCGAATCCTCGACCACGGCACATTCCTCGGGAGTAAAGCCCGCGCGCTCGCAGGCGAGCAGATACATCTCGGGGTCGGGCTTGCCATGCACGACGTCCTCGCCACACGTTACCGTTTCAAACTTGTCAAAAAGACCGAATGCTTTAAGGTTGCGCTCGGCCGTAACATGGCGCGATGACGTTGCAAGGCCTACGTGATAGCCCGCAGCCAACAGCTCGTCTATGCACTCGGCAGCGCCGGCCTTAAGCTCCAGATCGGTCTTGACCATCTCGTCGCGAATCTCCTTGTGGCGGACATAGATCGCCTCGGCGGTCTCGTGGCTGCCGTAATGCTTATCGAGGATGTTCATGACATCGGGTAGCGTGCGACCGATAAACTGATGGATCAGCGCTTCATCAATCGCGAGCCCCAGCTCAGCGGCGCCTGCCTTCCAGGCCCTAATCCCCAAACGCTCGGTATCGACCAGCGTTCCATCCATGTCAAAAATAACAGCCTTGATCATATCGGTCCCCCATCGACTCTCGCTGTCGCATTGCCGCAACTCTACCGCATTTGACAACTTGTATATAACGTATATACCATATTGCACTTTCGTTACACAGATAGAAGTCTTATGGCAAGTAACGCATTAGGATTATAGTTTTCAATCGAGTACTCAACGATAAGGATCGTTTCATGATTTTAGACACCACGGCACCCGCAGAGGAGCTTCAAGACAAGCTATCGGCGCTCGAACAGCTGCTTTTGGCATACGGGCGCGTGGCTATCGGGTTTTCCGGTGGCGTCGACAGCAGCTTTTTGGCCGCCGTATGCGCCCGCATCATGTCTACCAATACCCTCCTCGTCCATCTCACCACGCCGCTCATCGGCACGCCCGAGCAGGCTTCGTTTGAGCGGTCCGTTGATGGACAAGCCAATGAAGGACCGCATTTTAAACTCCCCGTGCTCAATCTTTCGGTGGATCAGCTGCAGCTCCCCCAGGTAGCCTGCAACGATGCCAATCGCTGCTACCACTGCAAGCACGCCGGCTTTACCGCCATCGTCAACCACGCCAAGTCGCTCGGCTTTCCCACCGTCATCGATGGCAGCAATGCAAGCGATCGCGGTGACTACCGCCCCGGCATGCGTGCGGCAAAAGAGCTCGGCGTACGCTCCCCTCTCATGGAGGTCGGCTTTACCAAGGACGAAGAGCGCGAGCTGCTGCGCGCATGGGGCTATCCCGTTTGGAACCTGCCGGCGGGAGCATGTCTTGCCACCCGCGTCCCCACGGGCGAGGAGCTTACGCGCGAGAAGGTCGATTTAATCCGCGCCTGCGAGGATTACCTGCACGATCTTGATCTGGCACAGGTACGCGCGCGCTTGATCGGCGGCTGCATGCATATCGAGGCCGCACCCGCAGATGTCGCCAAGATTGCTGCCCTCGGTGGCAACGCCGTTGACGCCGAGGGCAAAACCCCGCTGCCCGCCGCCATCGAGTCCGCGCTGCGCGAGCTGGGCTGCGACCATATCTCCCCCGAGGTCACCCCCTACATTCACGGTGCCATGAATCTTTAGGCTACGCCGTTTTACAAACGGCGTAACTGCTCGGCGCTGCGCAGGCCCCGGGCACGGTAATCTGACGTTCAACTTCACGGGCGCGACCAAAAGGTCAGCGCCCGCTTGTTTCACGTCACCTTACCGCACCCGGAGCCTGCTCGCTCGCATATGCTCAACCTGGACTGCGTTAACTGACCTACCAAAAAGGGACAGGTTTATTTTGGCAGGTTTTATCTGGGGAAACGCAAACAGGGCCGCGACACCTATATGGCGTCGCGGCCCTTTTCCTTGGAGAAGGATCGATTGATTGAACGGGATGACCGTTCTAGTCTTCGAGTCCGCTATTGATGAGCTCCGCAATCTCAACGGGATCGGTGCTCGCGCGCACCTTGTCACGGAAGCCGGCGTCCATCAGCATCACGGCAGCCTTGGAGAGCAGACGCAGGTGCGTGGTTCCAGCCTCGCCGGCGGGCACGTACAGCGCGAGCGCCACATCGACGGGTACGCCATCAAAGCTCGGCCACTCAACAGGCTCGGACAGCTTGAGCACAGCCACACCCGGCGTATGGATCGCATCGCTCTTGGCATGCGGAACGGCAAAACCGGCGACAAGCCCGGTCTCGGCCTCGTTCTCGCGAGCAATAAAGGCGGCCTCTACGGCAGATGCGTCATCGGCAAAGCCGAGCTCGATGGCCTGCTCGGACAAATAATGCAGGGCGTCCTCGCGCGAGGCGCCGGTATACCCGATCGTCACTTGGTTGGCAGATACAAATCCCATGGAAACCTTCCTTACAACACAGACCTGACCGCAGCTTCGATGCCGTCGGCGTCCAAACCGTACTTGTGCAGCAAATCGACCGCAGGGCCGGACTCACCATACACATCGCGCACGCCGACGCGTCGCATCGGCACCGGATGCTGCTCCGCGAGCACCGAGGCCACGGCCTCGCCAAGACCACCGACAATCGAATGCTCCTCGGCGGTGACCACGCGACCAGTCTTCTTGGCGCTGGCAACCACCAGGCGCTCATCGAGCGGCTTGATCGTGTGCATGTTGATGACCTCGGCATCGATGCCATCAGCAGCGAGCGCCTCGGCAGCCTCAAGCGCCTCGGCGACCATAAGGCCACAAGCGATGATGGTCACATCGGACCCCTCGCGCACGACCACGCCGCGACCAATCTTGAACTCATAGTCCTCGTGATCGTTAATGACCGGTGTTGCCAGGCGGCCGAAGCGCATGTAAACCGGGCCCTCAAACTCATAGGCGGCGCGCACACAGGCGCGAGCCTCGACGTCGTCGGCGGGAACGACCACCGTCATACCCGGAATCGTGCGCATGAGTGCGATATCCTCGCAGCACTGGTGCGTGGCGCCGTCCTCGCCCACCGAAATGCCGGCATGGGTAGCGCCAATCTTGACGTTGAGGTGCGGGTAACCAATGGAATTGCGGACCTGCTCGTAGGCGCGACCGGCGGCAAACATCGCAAAGGTGCTCGCAAAAGCAACGCGGCCCGTGGTCGCGATGCCGGCGGCAAGACCCATCAGG
Organism: uncultured Collinsella sp.; assembly: GCA_900547715.1. GTDB lineage: Bacteria > Actinomycetota > Coriobacteriia > Coriobacteriales > Coriobacteriaceae > Collinsella. The sequence goes on from URHU01000013.1 coordinate 15,704, forward strand.
TTGCTCTCGGCGATGCCGGCATCGTAAAAGCGCTCAGGGTGAGCAGCCTTAAACTTACCCGTCTGCGTAGCGGCAGCCAGGTCGGCATCGAGCACTACAAAGTCATCGTGCTCATTGCCCAGCTCGACGAGCGCCTCGCCGTAGCTTACGCGCGTGGCGACTTTTTTGACCTCTGCCATTAGAGCTCCTCTCCTGCTGCCGCGAGCTCGGCCATGGCCTGCTCAAACTGCTCGTCATTGGGCGCCTTGCCATGCCAGCCAACCTGGTTCTCCATAAAGGAGACGCCTTTGCCCTTCACCGTCTCGGCGATGATAGCGATGGGCACGCCGGTCACCTCACGAGCCTCAGCGAAAGCCGCCTCAATCTGCGCCATGTCGTTGCCATCGGCTAGCTCTATCACATGCCACTTAAAGGCGCGGAACTTGTCAGCGAGCGGCATGGCCGAGTTGACCTCATCGATCGTGCCGTCAATCTGCAAGCCGTTGTGGTCGACGACGGCAACAAGATTGTCGAGCGCATGGTTGCCGGCAAACATGGCCGCCTCCCACACCTGGCCCTCCTCGCACTCACCGTCGCCCAGCAACGTGTAGACACGGTAGCCGTCGCCCCAGTGCTTAGCGGCAAGCGCCATTCCAACTGCAGCAGAGATGCCCTGACCGAGCGATCCGGTGGACATATCGATGCCCGGGGTGTCGTTCATGTTGGGATGGCCCTGCAGTCGGCTGCCAATATGGCGGAGCGTCTCGAGCTCTTCGACGGGAAAATAGCCGCGATTTGCCAACACCGAATACAGGCCCGGCGCCGCGTGACCCTTGGAGAGCACAAAGCGATCGCGATCGGCCTTGTAAGGGTCGGCAGGATCGATATTCATTTCCTCAAAGTACAGATACGTCATGATGTCGGCAGCACCGAGCGATCCACCCGGATGTCCCGACTTGGCCGCGTGAACCGCAGTCACGACACCCTTCCTGACCTCATTGGCGACCTTCGCCAGCTCCTGGTTGGTCATACGAATTCCTCTCTTGAGAACAACCCCGGCACCGGATGACGCGATGCCGGGGCAATCCACTCGTTAAGCCTGAGCGACGACCTTCTGCCAGTCAGCCTCGAACGAGGCAAGGCCCTGGTCGGTCAGCGGGTGATGCAGGCACTTCTTGAGAGCGGCCATGGGCACGGTCGCGATGTCGGCGCCAAGAAGAGCCGCCTGGGTCACGTGGTTGGGCGTGCGGACCGAAGCGGTGATGATCTCAACGGTGTCGTCGACGTTCTTGCCGGTCCAGTCATAGTTCTTGATGCAAGTCACAACATTGTCGAGCTGCGAGATGCCGTCCTCGGCGATGTCGTCAAAGCGGCCGACAAACGGGCTGATGTAGCGGGCACCGGCGTTGGCGGCCATAAGGGCCTGCGTCGGCGAGAAGACGAGCGTCATGTTGACGCGCACGCCTGTATCGGCCAGCGCGCGGCAGGCGGCGAGGCCGGCCTCGCAGACGGGGAGCTTGACCACGATGTTGGGGGCGAGGGCAGCAAGTCGCTTGCCCTCCTCGATCATGCCCTCGGCCGTGGTGGCGGTAGACTCGGCAGACACGGGCAGACCCTCGCAGAGCTCGGCAATCTTGAGCATATGGGGCTCAAAGTCGGCGAGCTTACCGCCGGTCTTGGCGTACAGGGACGGATTGGTGGTAACACCGGCCAGGCAGCCCCAGCTCTTGGCCTCAGCAATCTCGTCAAGGTTGGCGGTATCGATAAAGAACTTCATGGTGCAAACTCCTTCGAAGGAATCCAAAACTCAAAAAATAGGACAAAGGGGATGTCCCTTTGTCCTATGTGCCGGGCCTGCAGCTGGGACATGCCCCAGGCCCGGCGTCGTGTAGGAAAAGCTACTTAGTCCTCGAGAGCCTTCTCGATACGGCTCGTGACGCCCTTGAGGTTAAGACCGACGACGTACTGCTTGATCGGGCGCTTGATGTGCTCAATCACAAAGCGCTTGCCGTCGATGTCCTGGGCAGCGAGGTTGCGATAGAGCTTCTCGACCTGCTCCTTGACCTCGGGATCGTTAAAGGCGTAGTGGCCGGAGACATCCAGAATCTTCAGGCTGAGCTCGTCGTCGGCCAAAATGTCGTCAACCTGCAGGTTAACGTCGTCGCCGGTCATCCACTTGCGCCAACGCTCGGTCTTAATAGCCTTGACCAGCAGCGTGTGATACAGGTCGGAGGGATCGTCGCACAGGCCGTTGTCGACCAGAATCTGCTCGGTAGCGCAAAGCTTGAGATAGGCGCGGGTCTCCTCGGTGCCGTACTGAGGGGCGACATTGGAGGCCGTCACGTGAGCCGGGATGTGCTCGAGCAGCGTCGCGTCGTCCAGGTAGTCGGCGTTGTGCTCCTTCAGGCCCACGCCGTAGCGCTTTGCCATGTCGGCGAGCTCGCGGGCGTTCTTAAAGTTGTAATGGCCAACCTGCTCGGTCCAACGGGTGAGCGTACCGGTCTGACCGACGATAAAGGTGGGCATGGGGCAGCCGCGCTTCTCGAGCTCGGGCTGCAGCTGAGAAATGAACTCCTCGTACTTATCGGTAGAGGTCAAGCCGCCATTGGTCTCCTCGGTACCGACCTCATAGGCGACCTCGCGCAGGTTATGCTCGCGACGGTACTGCTCAAGGTAGTCGATAAGATCGATCGTGCGGCGAAGCACCACGTCGAGCGGGATGACCTTACCGATCTGATAGGGGTCCTTGGTGGGGTCGACCATCAGCAGGTCAAAGCCTGCCTCCATGTCGGCGACGAAGGACTTGCGGGCGAGCTCCATGGCCTCGTCCTCGGGCAGGTGGGCGTTACGCTCCTCGTCGCGCTGCCACGGACCGCCGTGATCGCGGCACAGGTAGTACGGGCCGGTGTAACCCACCTCGTCGGCAACCTTCTTGATGTCGGCGGCAAAGCGCGTCTGGTCCCAACCGTTGACGTAGCCGGCGCCCATCTCGTCCATATCGACCTGGTTGCGGCTGGCGATAAACATGGGCGGGAAATCCTCGTCCTTGGCAAGCTCGAACACGGCCTGAATCAGGTTGGGGCTCATGGGGCCAATGCCGACCATGGTTGCGTGATCGCCGCTGTCCTGCAGCTTGAGCATACCCTGAACGGCCTGGCGGATGGTGAGGTTGGACATTTTGTTCTCCTTCTCCAGAGGATTTTTGACAAAAGTTCCCTGGGACCCAGATGCGGGCCCTATCAGTACGGATGGATTTTGTTGTGTAGGGGCGGTTGTGCGGAGTCAAATCCATCCCTCCGCACAACCGGAGTCCTTAAAGGTTTACTTGGCCTGCTTATCGAGCGTGGGCTTCATGGCAATCAGGATTGCAGCGGCGACCACGGAGCCAATCACGATGTCCAGGCAGAACAGCGCGACGTTGTTGGTGGCAAGGGCGACGATAAAGCCACCGTGTGGGACGTAGCAGTCGATACCCTGGAAGGCGGCGAGTGCCGCACCCACGGCAGAGCCGATGCAGATGCCGGGCAGGGTGTGGCCAAGGTCCTTGACCGCGAAGGGGATAGCGCCCTCGGTGATGCCGATGCAGCCCATGAACAGTGCGGAGATACCCATCTGGCGATCGGCGTCATCGAACTTGTTCTTGGCAATGAGCGCTGCAAGACCGCAGGCAATCGGGGGAATGGCGACGGCGACGCGGAACATACCGTTGGGGCCATAGATGCCGGAGGCCATGATGGCCATAGTAAAGGTCGAAGCGGTCTTATTGATGGGGCCACCCATATCGAAGGCGGTCATAACGCCAATGACCAGGCCCAAGACAACGGCGGAGCCGCCCTGCAGGCTACCGAGCACGCTGGTGAGCCAATCCATCACAAAGCCAAGCGGCGTGGCCAGGATGTAGATGTAGGCCATGCCCAGGACGAGCGAGGTCAGAATCGGGATGATCAGGATCGGCATGATGGTCTGGATGGTGTTGTTGACCTTCCAGGTCTTCATCCAGCGGACAAAGTAACCGCAGATGACAGCCATAATCATGGCGCCCAAGAAGCCGGTCGAAACGCTGTTGCCACTCGGGGTGACGACGGCGTTGTTGACCAAGTAGCCCAGGACGAAGCCAGGGGCAAGCGCGGGCTTGCCGGCCATCGAGTAGGCGATGTATGCCGCAAGCACCGGAATCATCATAGAGATGCCGGCCATGCCGATGGTGTTAAGGCTCACCATCAACGGGTTGGTGACCTCCATACCGCTAGCACCGGCAGTACCGGATGCCAACGAGAAGGCGAGGAACACGCCACCGATAACGACAATGGGGATAAAATAGGAAACGCCGGTATTGAATGCATTGAGCAGCGTCTTGCCAGGATCGGCAAAGATAGACTGCTTGGACGCCGGTGTCGGGGCCTGCGGGGCAGCGGAGACGGCCTTCTTCTCTGCCTTGGCCTCGGCCTTGGGCGCGTCAACGGCGCCACCCGTCGCCTTGATAATCTCAACAGCCTGGTCGATGATCTTGACCGGATCGGCGATTACATCGGAAGTACCGACCTTGAGGAACTTGCCCTCGGCCATCTTCTGCTCAAAACGGTCCTCGTTCTCGACGCCCACGTCGACGGACTCCAGGACCAGGTCGGCGGAGTCCACGTCTTCCTGCGTGAGCTCATTCTCGATACCCAGGCCACCCTGAGCCTCGACCTTGCACTCGATGCCACGGGCGGCGCATTCATCCTGAATCGCCTTCTGGGCCATATACGTGTGGGCGATACCCACGGTACAGGCGGCAACGCCTACGATCTTCATTGCTTCCCTCTTTTCATAGAGTTGCGTGCGCAAGACACCGTTTGCTGAGGCCTCCGGAGCATCCCCTGCCGTTTGGACTTGCTGTCTTTTCGACAAGACCAATATAGGTGCTCGTTTTTCTTAATGCCAGCTTATTTCGGTAAACGCGCAGGTCAGAGCGTTGGTTATGCGATTTAGTTATGCGTTTAACCAAAAATGAATCCTGCGATTTTACCCTCGATTTCAAAAGTCAAGAAGTATTTGATTTTCTCGGTAGACGGCAGATGCGCATGCCGGTCACAAATTTCGACCCCACCCGTATACCGCATTTGTTGCATACTCATATGAAAGGAAAAGGTCGCTCACCGAAGCGTATCCCTCACCAAGACTCAAAGTCATCATGTTGGAAAATGCTCATCTGTCGGAAGGAGTCGCTGTGGCAAAACAGCGCGTTACGATCGCAGACGTCGCTCGAGAGGCGGCAACCTCGACGGCAAGCGTCTCGTATTACCTCAACGACAAACGAGAAAAGCTTAGCGAAAAGACGCAGAACAAAATCGCGCGCGTCATTAAGGAACTCGGATACGTTCCCAACGCCCAAGCGCAGACGCTCACCGGCAAGCAAACCCACGTCATCGCCATCATCATTTTGGATAACACCAACAAATGGGCGGGGCTCGTTCTCAATGGCATGGAGCAGGTCATGCTCCCCGCGGGCTACCAGACGGTCGTTTGCACGAGCAACTTTAACCCCGAGACCGAGCTCATGTACGTCGACAAGATGCTCTCGCTGGGCGTCGATGGCTTTATCATCCAGCCCACGGCAAACTTCAAAGCCGTGCACGACCGCATTAGACGCGCCGGCAAGCCGGTCGTCTTTTTCGATGCGGCCATCTATAGCCCAGGTACCAGCTGGATCAAAACCAACCTTTACGACGGCGTGTACAACGCCACACAGGCACTCCTCGACGCCGGCTACGAAGATTTCTTTTCCATTGCCGCCAACATGACCGAGATGCGCACCCGCATGGAGCGTTTTCAGGGGTATGCCGAGGCGCTGGCAGCGAACGGACAGCTCTACAAAGCGATTCCCATCGACCACAACAAGCCGTCAATCAACGAGCTTACCGAGTACTTTAAATTCAAGTTCAATCCCGCCAAGCGTACGCTCATCTTTGTCCAAAACCAATGGGCGCTCCCCCGCGTCTACAAGGCACTTCAGCCCATGGCCCATCTGCTTCCGCAGCAAATCGGCCTTTTGGGACTCAACTGCGAAGACTGGACCAACCTCACCACACCGACCGTCTCCACCATCATCGAGCCCGTCGACCAGGAAGGTCGCGAAGCAGCCGAGATGCTGCTCGCCCTACTTGACGGCAGCAGCGAACCCGGCGAGCAGCGCATTCTCGAGTGCAAGCTCAACTGGCTCGACTCCACCTCGATCTAGACCGCGGGACAAATTAATCAGTAGCGTCTATCCCAAATCTTGAGTATTTGTTCGACAGAACGGCCCCTGCCGGCTCCTGCTAGACTGGTAGATTCCCAACCGTCCATCCAGGAGCCCCTATGTCGCGCAAGTCCGCTTACAAGCAAGTACTTTCCATCGGCACCGCCGTGGTGTTGGGGTTTGCGCTGTTTACAGGATCGGTCGACGGGGCGCCCAAGCTGCTGTCGCCACAAAGCGATGAACAGGCGGCGGCTCTGGCCGAAAAACAAAACGAGAGTCCCAGCCGCACCGACGACGAGGCAGGCCTGGTCGCTCGGCTCGAATCGGGAACGGCGAGCTCCGAGGACTCTCAAAATAGCCAAGACTCTGGCGATGGCTCTGAATACGCCGCAACCGACACCGGTGACGACACTTCCACAGGCAGCGCCGCCACCCCCATCGACGAGGTCGAAAACCCCGACCTCAACCGCGCCCGCGGTGTTTATCTCAGCAGCATTCCCGACTACGCTGGCAACCCCTACGTTGCCCTTCGCGCCGACAGCACGCACCCGCTCGGCACGCCGTCGTTCACGCTCGACGAGTATGAGCGCGCCACCGAAGAGGGCTGCTTTAAGAAATTCTCCAAGCTCGACAGCCTGGGCCGCGCTCGCAAGGCGCTCGCCTGTGTGGGCCCCGAGTCACTCGGTCAAGGCAAGCGCGGCGATATCTCGCACATCCATCCTGCCGGTTGGCACCAGCAGCGCTACGACTTTATTCCGGGCCAGAGCCTCTACAACCGCTGCCACCTCATCGCCTGGTCGCTCTGCGGCGAAAACGCCAACCGCAAGAATCTCCTCACCGGCACGCGTTATCTCAACGAGACGGGCATGCTGCCGTTTGAAGAGCAGATTCTCAACTATATTAGCGATACGGGCAACCACGTGCTCTATCGCGTCACGCCCATGTACAACGAAGAGGAGCTTGTCTGCCGCGGCGTGCGCCTTGAGGCGCAATCGGTCGAGGACCACGGCAAGACCCTCTGCTTCCACGTATATTGCTACAACCTGCAGCCGCACGTGCAGATCGACTACGCTACCGGCCGCAACCAGACCTCAGGAGTTTAGGGCCGACCAAGCTGCCCCAAACCCTAAATTGATCCGTTTTCCTCCGTCCCCAAGGGATCAAATAAGGCCGCCCCGGTTACCCAGGGCGGCCTTTTCGTCAGCACCTACATTGCAGGCAAAATCACACGCTACTTGGCGCGACCCTCTTCATAGCGCTCGACCAGCTTGGCCTGAACGTCATAAGGCACCTGCTCATAGCCAGCGGGCTTCATGGTAAAGTCACCCGTGCCGCGCGTGATAGAGCGCAGGCGCGTCGAGTAATCCGTCAGCTCGGCGAGAGGTGCCTGGGCGATGACCACGGTGTCGCCGCGCTCATCGGTCTCCATGCCCGTCACGCGACCGCGCGATGCCGAGATGTCACCCATCACGGCGCCGGCGTAGCTCTCGGGGATAGTCACCGTGATTTCCTCGATGGGCTCCAGCACCACTGGGTCGGCATCGGCACATGCCTTGCGCAGGCCGATGCGAGCCGCCGCGCGAAACGCCATCTCGTTGGAGTCGACGCTGTGATACGAGCCGTCGTACACAGCCACGCGAATGCCCGTGAGCGGATAGCCGGCAATAATACCGTCCTTCATGGTCTCCTGGACACCCTTGTCCACGGCGGGGATGAGCGAGCGCGGGATGCGACCACCCACGACCTCGTCTACAAACTCATAGCCGTCGCTCGTGCCGTCGGGCCCAATGAGCGGCTCCACGCGCAGCCAGCAGTCGCCGTACTGACCGGCGCCGCCGGTCTGCTTCTTATGGCGGCCCTGGGCACTTGCCGTACGGCGAATGGTCTCGCGATACGGAATGCGGATCGGCACGCTCTTGGCAGCGACCTTGGTGCGGTCCTCCAGACGGTTGAGCAGCACCGAAACCTGCGCCTCACCAACGGCGGAGATAATGGTCTGGCCGGTCTCCTCGTCGCGGTCGATGCTCATAGTTGGATCGGCCTTACAGGCCTTCTCGATAAACGTGTAGAGCTTCTCTTCGTCCCCGCGATTCTCGGCCTCGATGGCAATGCGGTACTGCGAGTTGGGGAACTTAAACGCCGCAGCCTCGACCTTGCCGGTAATCGAGAGCGTATCGCCCGTCTCGGCCGCCAGCTTGGGTGCCACGATGATGTCACCGGCATAAGCGTGGCCAACCTCGGTCATATCGCGGCCGCACATCACATACAGGTGGGCCAGACGATCGCTCTTGCGGGTACGCGCGTTGATCAGCTCAAGGCCCGGCTCAAGCGTGCCCGTCAGCACCTTGATAAAGCTGATGCGACCCTGCTGCGGATCGGCCAGCGTCTTAAACACAAACGCCACCGGACGGTCATCGTCACTCGAGATCTTAAGCGAATCGCCGTCGATAAGCGGCATCTCGCCGTAGTCGGTCGGCGCCGGGAAGTACGTCGCGATGTCGTCCATCAGCGAGTTGACGCCCTGCTCCTTAATGCAATCGCCCGCAAAGACCGGCACAAAGATGCGCTCGGCAATCGCCTTCGACAGCAAGCCCTCAAGCTCCTCCTGCGTCAGCGTCTCCTCGCCTTCCAGGTACTTCATCATCAGCTCATCGTCGGCCTCGGCCACCAACTCGCACAGATGGTCATGGGCCTCCTCGGCCTGGGCACGATACTCCTCGGGAATCTCCGACTCAACGGCTTCGGTGCCGTTGCAATGGCGCGCCTTCATGCGCACCAGGTCGATGATGCCGTCAAAGTCCTCGCCCTCGCCCCAGGGAAGGGTCACGGCGCCCAGGCGCGTGCCAAAGCGCTCCTGCAGCAGGTCCATCGTGGTCGCAAAGCTGGCCTCGGAGCGCGACAGGCGGTTTACGAACACCGCACGCGCCAGGCGCAGGTCCTCGGCGGCATACCAGAGCTTAACCGTCGTAGGCTGCGGGCCGGCCTCGGCGTCGACCACAAACAGAGCCGTCTCGCAGACGCTCATCGCGGCAAAGGCGTCGCCGATAAAATCGGGGTAGCACGGGGCATCGAGCACATTGATGCGCGCGCCCTTCCAGTCGATCGGCGCGATGGTCGTCGAGATGGAGAATGAACGCTTGACCTCTTCAGGGTCATAGTCGAGCGTGGGCTTGGTGCCGTCGTGGCCGCCCAGGCGGGCGGTCTTACCGGAAAGGTGGAGCATGGCCTCGGCGAGTGAAGTCTTGCCCACCCCGCCTTGACCTACGAGCACCACGTTCCTTACGTTACCGGTCTTGGGAGCACCCATGATGACCTCCTTGCAGGGCCGCGCGCAATGCGCGACACCAACGGGGAGAGTTCGCGGTCGGTGCCATCCCGGGAGCAGCATGGTCGGCAACCGAGCCGACTCACCCTCCAAATGTCCTATGCCACCACCCTACCCTCACGGGCGGCCGTCCATGCATACCTTTCGGCGCACGTATGAATACAGGCGGCGAGAGGAAGAGACAAGCTTGTGAGGCGATTATTGAACCCCGTCGATGCAAACAAAAAGCCGCCACAGACCGTAAGACCTGCGACGGCTTCGCCTCAATTAATAGTTGAGTAAATACCTGAGCCTATCCCTCGATACGGCTCAAGAACTCACGGGTGCGCTGCTCACGCGGATGGTCGATGACCTGCTCGGCAGGACCCTCCTCGACAATGCGGCCGCCATCCATAAAGACCACGCGGTCGGCAACATCGCGCGCAAACTGCATCGCGTGGGTCACGATTACCATCGTCATATTCTGCGCGGCAAGGTCTTTAATGACATGCAGCACCTCGGCCGTCAGCTCGGGATCGAGTGCCGAGGTTGGCTCGTCAAAGAATAAGATTTCCGGATCGAGCGCCAAGGCGCGGGCGATACTCACACGCTGTTGCTGGCCGCCCGAAAGCTCACATGGCACCTTGTTCTCGTTGCCCGTAAGCCCCATCTGAGCAATCAATTCATGCGCACGAGCTTCCACCTGCTCGCGCGGGCGCTTAAGCACGCGGATCGGCGCGTCGATGATGTTTTTCATCACGGTATAGTGCGGGAACAGGTTGTAATTTTGGAACACCAGGCCGAATCGCGAGCGCGCCTGCTTGGGCACATCGCCCTTCGCATAGACCGCGCCCGAACCCGCATCCGTCGCAACGGCAAGGTCGCCAAACGAAAGCGAGCCGCCGTCGAGTGTCTCGAGCAGCGTGGCACACCGCAGCAGCGTGGACTTACCGCCACCCGAAGGTCCGATAATCGCCACGACCTCGCCGCGCTTAACCTCAAGCGAGATATCCTTGAGCACCTCATTGCCGCCAAACGCCTTACGCGCGTTTTCGATTTTCATCACTGAGTTAGTCATGATAATAGTCCAGCTTCTTTTCGGCGGCGCCCAGCAGCATCTCGACCACAAAGTTAAAGACCCAGTAGATCAACGCCGCAATCGCAAACGGCACCATGCTCACTTGCGAGGCGACCAGCGCCTTGGCCGTCGAGAACATCTCCCCCACGCCGATGGCAAACGCCAGCGACGTGTCCTTGACCAGCGTGATGATCTCGTTGCCCATCGCCGGCAGAATACGCTTGGCAACCTGCGGCATCACAATGTACAAAAACGTCTGCAGGCGCGAGTAGCCCAGCACCTCGGCGGCCTCGTATTGACCGCGCGGAATGGACTGCAGGCCCGAGCGATAGATCTCGGCAAAGTAACCGGCGTAGTTGATGATGAACGCCACAACGCACGCCGTCCACTTGGAATCGGGCGTGAGCGAAATGCCGAACACGTAATACGGGGCAAAGTAAATGGCAAACATCTGCAGCATGAGCGGCGTACCGCGCATGACCGAGATATAGATGCGCGCAATCCAGCGGAGCGGCGCAATTTTGCTCATGCGCATAAACGCCACGGGGATTCCCAGCGGAATCGATCCCAACAGCGTCAGCACAAACAACTGCAAACTGACCAAGAAACCCTGGCCAAGCATCTGCATCATGACCTGAATAGACATTACTTGAGCACCCAATTATCGAAAGATAGACCATAGCTTGAATACTTGTCGCACAGGTCCTTAACCGTGCCGTCCTCGTAGAGCGCCTTGAGCGACTCGGTCACGGCGTCGGCCGACTTGGTGTCGCCCTTCTTAAAGCCGGCAGCGTAGTGCTCGCTGGACAGCGGCTTGTCGAGCTGCGTATAGGCATCGGGCTTGGCGGCAAGCTGATACTGGGCAATCGAAAGGTCGCAAGCCACGGCATCGACTGCGCCGCTCTCGAGCTGCATAAAGGCCGTGTTGTACTCGCCGATCGTGTCGAGCGTGGCAAACGTCGCCGCCAGATCCTTCTGGTCGCCCTCGAGCACATCCTGCGCAGCGGAATCGGTCTGGGTAATCACGGTCTTGCCGGCAAGATCGTCCCAGCTCTTGATGCCTGCATCCTTCTTTACCACCAGCACCTGCTCGTTGAGCATGTACGGCTCGGAGAACGTGTAGTCGTCCTCGCGACCCTCCATGGTAAAGCCGTTCCAGATGCAGTTGATGGCACCCGAGTTGAGCAGCGTATCCTTGGCATCCCAGTCGATGGCCTCGTATTTGACCTCCCAGCCCTGCTTATCGGCAACAGCCTTGGCCAGATCGAGATCAAAGCCGGTGTACTCGCCATCGTCGCCCACAAAGCCGTACGGAGGATAGGACTTATCAAAGCCCACCACGAGCTTCTTGGACTCCGCAGCGCCCTTCACATCCTTGGCTGCGGCAGAACCGGCAGCAGAGCCCTTGCCGGCACCACCGCCGCAACCGACAAGACCAAGGCCCAGCACCGTGGCGAGCGAGCCGGCTAGACCAACAAACTGACGACGAGACATATCGGTGTTCATGGTATTCCCCCTTGATGGCACTTTAGTTAAGTAAAGTGAGTCGTGTAACGATCAGAATCATACACTTTAGTGAGATGGAGTACAAGGGAGGGTTTGCCCGGCGTGGGCGGGGAGCGGCGCGTAATTAAGTTTCCTGCTCTACAGTCCTGCGCAAGACGGAAAGCACATTAAGTGCTTTCCCTGTCTCTTATACACATCTCCGAGCCCACGAGACAGGCAGAA
>URHU01000014.1:0-27072 GCA_900547715.1 uncultured Collinsella sp.
ATCGTCGGCAGCGTCAGATGTGTATAAGAGACAGGGCATTGCCATAAACGTGGCGTCGGCGTACTGGATGTCCCATTCGTCGAACGTGAGCTGTCGAAAGTACGGCTCGCCATCGGAGAGCGGACGTGTGGGTGCGGTAATAGCGGTGCCGCCTTGGACACGCGCGAGGGGAATCTCGACATCGCGGTAGCCCGCCATGCTAATGGAGATGCCGCCGTTAAAGTCGTACGCGTCGAGAAGCGTTGCCTCGTCCACGTAGCCTTCCGAAAGCGGCGCGACCTCAAAGATGGCCGTGCCTTCGTCATCGGTCGTGGCGGTGAGCTGCTTGCCTGCGGCATAGCGCGATATGAGCGTGACCTGGGCACCCGTGATGGGCGTATTCTTGTTGGCGACGTCGACCACGACCACACCAAACATGGTGCGCGAGAGCACCAAGACCTTGAAGGGATCATCTTCGTCGGCGTATGCCTCGGCGGGGGCGAACGGCAATATGAAGGCGTTTGCGCTTCCCGGCACGCGCGGCAACATAATGCTCGCCAGCGAGGACGCTCCGGCAACAAGTAACGAACGGCGATCAAGCATCTTTGGCTCCCATCCCGCAGGTATCGGTGGAAATAATCCAATTTTGCGAGAAGGCGCCACGTGGCGGTAGTGCCGTTCAAGGGTCAAAATGTCCAAATTAATCGAGCGAAGCGCCGGGTTCCGGAACGCGTTCGATGCTCTTGGCGGCCCGGTCGCTAACGCAACATATGCGCGACCAGCTCGGCGCGAGTTCCGATACCAAGTTTGGCATACACTCCTGATAGGCGGTTTTTAACGGTGCCCGGCGAAACTTCCATGTGGCGTGCGATTTCGGCGTTGGTCCATCCGCGGCAGGCGAGCATGGCCATGGTGAACTCCGTGGTCGTTAAATCGTCGGCAACGTCCTCGCCCGAATCGGGGTTGTGGATGCGCCGCCAGCCGTAGCTGAATCGATACGTAATCTCGATGATACGTGCGAAATCGTCAGGGTATTGCGATTTTAGGCACGCCTCGATGAGCCCCTGTAAAAGGCCGTGGTGCTCGCCAATGAGCTCGATAAGGCCGTCGGGACGCGCAATGTTCCAAGCAACTCCGAAGTGTGCCTTTGCGGCGTCGATGTCCTTGAGGCTCATGCATGCCATAGAAGCCGACAAGTGCAGGAATAGCTCCGAGATGGGATAGCTTCCCTGTTTCATGATCAGGGCGTTTTCTGCCATGCCCAGACTGCGGCCATATTCGCCGCGCAGGTACAGGGCGTGCGCCATCACGTAGCTGGCGAACAGGCGCAGGCCTTCGGGCAGATGCGCCGCAAGCGGATAAAACTCTTCGGCGGAATACGGGGAAGGCAAGTGCAGCAGGACGCTCGCGGCCGAGGCGAACAGGATATGCGTGGCGTGGACGGCGGGCGACTCCTCGTCGGTTGGCATATCGAGGATGCCAGCAAGGCACCGGCGGGCGTCGGGGATACGGTTGAGCGACAGGCTGGCATATCCGCAGATGAAGCATGCGGAATAGCGCAGTGCGGGGTCGGTGGCGTCAAGATAGGGGTGTGCCGTCTTGGCAGCGAGGGCGGCCTGTCCGCGAAAGTACAGCGCTTCTGCCGTGGCGATGGCGCGCGAATTGGGGTCGGAAATGCCTGCAACCGCAGCGTCAATCTGCCCCGGCACAAAGGCGGTGCACATCAACGGCATAGGAACGCGTGGGTAGCCATCGCAGTCCATCTTCCATCTCCCATCAGGTGGCAACAATGCAGCAATTGTACTCCTGTTGCTCGGGACTGGAATTTTTGGGTATTGCCTACGATTATGCCGAACGCATAAAGGAAGAGTCTATTGGCGATGCTCTCAAGGTGGCTACCGAAGCCAAGCTGACCTCGATATTAGGAAAATTGCCACCCCTGCAAAAAGCTCTGTCGCAGTGATGGGAAACGCATCTTCTGGGCATTCCGGCGTCTCCAGCTAGCGCTGGACTGCTGCTGTCGCCTGCGCGTTGGCGAGCGGAGCGTGGGGACCGTCCGGCGACCAGCGGTGACGGGCGAGCCCTGCCGCGTGCGTGGGCCTCCATCGGCGTAGACCCATGACCCCTATGGCATCGGAGAAGTCCACCATCGCGTCCAGGACCTTACCGTCCGGCACGCCCAGCCTAGCGGCTCCCTTGAACCCAAGGTTGAAGGGGGGTGTTGTACAAGGCATATGGGGCCGAGTGGAAGTGGATCAAAAGAGCGTTACTTGACGTTTCATGCATAATGCCAACCGCCCCGCGATATCACGTTCGCAGCGCGCAGGGGCCGGAGAATCTTCGCGATGAGAGTTGACGTCTAATACCTTGCATCGTATAGTGTGTATAGCATAGTATATGACGAGAGGAGGTGTGCGGATGGAGGCACAGATGAAGCGCGGCTTCCTGGAGGCCTGCGTGCTCGCGGCCGTCTCCGGCGAGGAGTCCTACGGCTACCAGATCGTGAAGGACGTACCGGCGAGCATGGGGCTCACGGAGTCGACGCTCTACCCGCTGCTCAAGCGCCTGGAGAAGGCCGGGTGCATCACGGCGCGCTCCGCCGAGCACAACGGGCGGCTGCGCCGGTACTACCGCATCACGGACGACGGGCGAGCGCGCATCGAGGAGTTCCTGGCCGAGTGGCCGTCCGTACGGGAGATTTACGCATACGTTGAGGAGGCGCACCATGACGCGCGATGAGTTTCTGGGCCGGTTGGGCGAGCTGCTCGCCTGCCTGCCGGCCGAGCAGGTGGAGGAGACCAAGGCGTTCTATGCGGAGGCCATCGCCGACCGCATGGAGGACGGTATGAGCGAGGAGGAAGCCGTGGCCGCCATGGGCACGCCCGGCGAGGTGGCGGAGGCCACGCTCGACGACCTGCCCGCCGTGCCGCGCGTGATCGCGAGGACGCGCCGGCGCAGCACCGCGCTGCTGTGGGTGCTGACCATCGTGGGCTCCCCGGTGTGGGTGCCGCTGTTCGCCGCCTTCGCCGCCGTGGCCGTCACGGTCTATATCTGCATCTGGGTGCTGGCGCTCTGCGTGTGGATCGTCGCGGCGGCACTCGGGGGCGTGGGCGTAGTTGAGCTCCTGCTTGCCGTAAGCGGCGTCACCATCGGCCACTTCCCGTACGCCCTCGCCTCGGCGGGTGTGGGGTTCGGCCTCGTCGGCGTGGCGCTCTTCGTTGGTGCTGGCGCTTGGGCCGCCTCAAAACAAATCGCGCGCCTCTCGGCGCTCTGGGCGAGGAAGGCCGCCTCGCCCTTCTGGAAGGGCAAGGGCGAGAAGGGCGGCACTGCCGCGCACCTCGCGGCGTAGAAAGGAGCGAATACCATGACCAGCGCAAAGAAGATCTACCTCGCCGTAGCGGGCGGGCTCGTTGCCGCGGGCGTCGTCCTCGCGAGCATCGGCTTTATCGCCTCGGGCTTCGACCCGGCCGTATTCACGACCCAAATCGACATGCGCGACAGCACCATCGTGCTCGGCGGCGTCGAGGCGGACGACCCCGAGAGCATCCCGTTCGTCAGCCAGCTCGCCAATCTGGGCGAGATCGACACCTCCGACGTCGCGGACCCCGCCGCGCCCTAGGCGCAGCGAGCCCGGGCGGCCCGTCCGCCAAGCTGCGTAAGCCGGCGAAACCCGAACCTGGATTGGCTACGCTGATATGGACAGTTCCGTGAGGGACGCGAGAGACAGGACTCCGGGGCGATCTCCGAGGAGGAGTACCTCGACTGGAAGTGCGGGTTCAGTGGAGCAGGAACCTAATCTCTGTCTCTCTTGCTTTTTTGATTTGTTGAGAAGCCGGCATTTGGGGGCATTTTGGATAGCGAACAGTTCAAACAAGAAGCTGGGAAATAGAACAAAGCCTGAGTGCCTTGAGAGTCGCCGAGCGCAATGCAGTGATTCCCTTCATGAACGGCGACTTTACCCAATGGGATCTATATCTGGCATCCTCCTCTGAGTATGCGATGAGACTGATAGACGGATTCATCTCCATGCTCGAGTCGAGGAATCTTGTTTGCGTCGTCCAGCTTCTCCGCGCACAGGTTGGGTCTGCCTGCGGACATTCGCGTTATTCGCCGCCGAAGACCAGGATGACTTTCTCCCAAAAGGCTGCCAAGTACCATGGCGTGAGCGTTGGGGTAGCCATCATTCAGCGTGGATACATCCGGATGCGCATAGATCCAGACGATTCCAACGTTCTCGTATTTCCCGTGCAGGTAATCGAAGAGGGCAAGCGACGCCATACAGTTGCCGCCGACGGTCACGACTCTGTCGGGGTTTTCTGCCGTAAGCTTCCTCTGCGCATCCTGAATTCCCGCCAGGACTTCGTCCTCGGCACAGATGCGAACTGCCTCCCATTTCTCATGTCCAAGTTTTGGGACGCGTTTCGCAATGCCGAGTGGGACCCCTGAACAGTCGGATCACGTGGTGGCCCCCTTTGAGAGGGTCACGAGCATGGTAGTCCCGTTCTCGGAACTTGTTTCGACCTCTACCGTGCCACCGTGAAGTGCTGCAATCTCCCAAACAAGCGCTAGCCCGAGTCCTGCGCCGCCGTATGCCCTGCTGCGGGATTTGTCTAGACGAAAGAACGGCTGGAAGATGCTCTCACGGTACTGCTTGGGTATTCCCGGGCCCCGGTCCTCGACTCGCAGGAGCACGTGGCTGTCGCTGTCGCTGATGGAGACATTGACAGTCGAGCCGGAGCGACTGTAACGGATGGCGTTTTCGACCAGGTTGAACACCAGCCGATAGAGGAGCGTATCACTTCCGATTGTCAAAGCGTCTCCGGCGCAATCGAGGGTTACGTCCTTATTCTCGGCAAGTGGCGCAAGGTCGGTGAGGACCTCTTCGGACAAGGGACCAAGTTCAACATCGTCCTCGCAAGGAACGCTGCGGAGCTCACTCATCTCGAGCAATACCTTGGTCATTCGAGACATGCGCTCGGTTTGTTCTTGTAGCAGGTCGAGCAGCTCGGCTGTTTCGGGTTGCAAACCGGAGTGCTCGGAGATGAATAGTTCAATCTGTGCTTGCATAAGGGCGAGCGGGGTGCGCAGCTCGTGTGCGGCGTTGCCGGTAAACTGACGCTGTGCAGAGAACCCTTCGCCAAGACGGGCGATCATGTCGTTGAAAGAGGCGCTGCATCGCTGTAGCTCGGTGGGCACATCTTCACTGAGCCTGATTTCGCTTAGGTTGTCAGGCTGCACACGCTCAACCTGGGCTGCAAAAGCCCGTAGCGGTTTGAGTGCACGGCCGCTCGCAAAGTATGCTAGCGCGCCGCCAAGAAGTGTGACTCCAGCCGTGATGTACCAGGTCGTCGTGCCAAAAGACTCCTGTGCGTCGTTTACGACGATCGTGACCTTGTCATCGGGGGTCGCTTTCGTTGGGTCGAACGCCTGGGGCGAATCTTCGCCGGTTGCGTTAAAGGCCGAGATGTTACTGCCGATGGCATCCATGTAGCGCATGCCCGTATAGCCGACCAGGCAGTTCGTCAGCACGCATGCCGCACACGTGAGCAGTGCCGTCATAATCGTTATGCGCCATTGAAGGGAAAGCCTTTTCATTCGCTATCCTCCATAACGTAGCCCTCTCCAATCCGATTGCGAATCGGGTCGTATCCCAAAGCGCTGCGTAGCTTTTTGCGGAGTGACGAGATGTGAACGCGGGTTGCGTTGCTAAAGCTGTTCACGCTGCTATCCCAAACGTGTTCGATAAGCTCCTCTTGACTTACCGGACGCCCCTGATTAAGCATCAGGTATTCCAAGATTCCCGTTTCCTTGCGCGTAAGAGATAAGGCCTCGCTGTCCACGGAAGCGATGCGCGCCTTGGTGTCAAAGCGGAGCTTTCCACAGGTTAATACTATGTCGCTTTGTGCGAAGCGTCTGAGGGTAAGGCTGCGAATCCTTGCCGCAAGCTCGTCCAGATGAAACGGCTTGGTGAGGTAATCGTTGGCGCCGGCGTCGAGGCCGGCGACTTTGTCGGATACTTCGCCGCGTGCGGACAGAATCAGTACCTTAGTCTCGCAGTCAGTTTTCCTAAGTTCCCTGAGTACGGTCATGCCATCGATACGGGGAAGGTTGAGGTCGAGTACCACGAGGTCGAAGGCCTCAACATCCAGCAGGTCGAGCGCCTCCTGTCCGTCGTGACAGCAGTCGACGCTGTACGCCAAGTTCCGCAAGCTGCGCGCGATTGCGTCGCACAGCGCCCGCTCGTCCTCGACGATCAAAATACGCATAACAGTCTCCTTGCACATTTCAAATCGCGCTTAACACGGATTTTATAGCCGATATGGTCCAATGGTCGCGTAACGAAAGGAGTGGTCAGGTTGTTCAAAGCGGTAAAACCCATGGTACAGGTCGCTTTGTTGATCGTCGGAATTGCCATGGTGTGCTTTGGCGTTATGCGTGGCGAGGCGGATGCCGTGCTGGCCAAAGCGATTAGGCTGTGCTTGGAGTGTATCGGAATTGGATAAAAGAGCAAACACCGCGTCGCATGTTTTGGCCCGATTTCGCGGACTCATTCAGGCGGCGGCAACACTTATTACCAACATTCACCTGCCAAACTTTGCCAAAGGCGGCATCTATCAGGGCGCGGGAAAAACAGTCTGCGTACCCGGGCTTAACTGCTATTCGTGCCCCGCGGCATCGGGCGCGTGCCCCATTGGGTCGTTCCAGTCGGTGGTAGGTTCATCCAAGTTTAACTTTTCTTACTATGTTACCGGTACGCTCATTTTGCTCGGCGTGCTGCTGGGACGATTTGTATGCGGGTTTTTGTGCCCGTTTGGCTGGCTGCAGGAGCTGCTTCACAAGATTCCCAGCAAAAAGTTCTCCACGAAAAAGCTTAAGCCGCTCACGTACGTCAAGTACGTCGTGCTGCTGTTTGCCGTGGTGCTGCTGCCCGTCTTGGTGGTTAACGACGTGGGCATGGGCGACCCGTTCTTTTGCAAGTACATCTGTCCACAGGGTGTGCTCGAGGGCGCCATTCCTCTGGCCATTGCCAATGCTGGCATTCGATCTGCGTTGGGACAGCTCTTTACTTGGAAACTTGTCGTTCTCATTGTCGTGGCAGTGCTGAGCGTTTTGTTCTATCGCCCCTTCTGCAAATGGATTTGCCCGCTCGGTGCATTCTATGCGCTCATGAATAAGGTGTCCCTACTGGGGATTCGGGTCGATGCATGCAAATGCGTCTCGTGCGGTAAGTGTTCAAAGGTTTGTCAGATGGACGTCGATGTGGTCCGCGCGCCCAATCATGCCGAATGTATCCGGTGCGGAAAGTGCATCGGGGCCTGTCCCGTCGATGCCATCAGCTATCGCTATGGCCTGGATGTGTCGGCGGAAAAGCTCCCCCTGACCGCCGATAAAAAGTAAACAAGCTTCGAGAAAACGGAGGAATGACCATGAAGCTTTCTAAGATTGCGGCCCTGTTTATGGTGCCGGTATTGGCCTTGTGCCTTGTGGCATGTTCGGCGCCCGGTGGCAATGCGAGCGAATCTGCGAGTTCCGATCCTAAGATCGCAGAACTCACTGCGCAGAAGCCGACCAATGCCGACGAGGCTGCCGAGCTGTATGCGAAGCTCATGAAAAAGGAGAATGATATCCTTTCGAGTGATAACGCACTGTGGGAAAAGGTATTCAATGCGGCAAATAAAGACTCGGCAATGATTGAGGATGGCAGCAATTACGGCGATTTCCTGCTCAAGACCATCGATGGTGCCAAGGATGAGTTCACGGCGGATGAGCTTAAGACGCTCAAGGCCGGTGCACAGCAGATCAAGGAGATCGAGGACAAGCTCGAGAGCCTGGAGAAGGAGTTCCCCGGCTGTGGAAGCACGCCGAGTGCAGGCGAGAGCGTCGACGCTTCGACCGCTGGCATGACGGCTGGTGCCAATGCTTCGAGCGAGGCGACGAAGTTCCCCAGCTTTACGGGCAAGGACCTGGATGGCAACGACGTGAACAGCGACGAGCTGTTCTCTAAGAACAAGGTCACCGTCATGAACTTCTGGTTCACTACTTGCAAGCCGTGCGTGGGCGAGCTGGGCGATCTTGAGAAACTGAATCAGGAGCTTGCCAAGAAGGGCGGCCAGGTCGTGGGCGTCAATTCCTTTACGCTCGATGGCAACAAGGGCGAGATTGCAGATGCCAAGGACGTGCTGAGCAAGAAGGGCGTGACGTATAAGAACATCTGGTTCAAGTCGGATAGCGAGGCCGGTAAGTTCACGTCAAATTTGTTCTCGTTCCCGACAACGTATGTCATCGATCAGAATGGCAACATCGTAGGGGAGCCCATCGTGGGAGCCATCAGCTCCGCCGAGCAGCGCGCAGCACTCAACAAACTTATCGACCAGGCGATTGCGAATAGCGAGCAGTAAAAAACACGTAAAGCATCGCGATGATCGTGCGCCGCTGTGCGAAGTAGTCCGCTACCTTTCAAGATAAGCTCCACCATATAGAGGTCCCACTCGGGACCTCTTCTTTTGGGCGCCGTCCCGTTCGTTTTTTGATGCGGTTCCCTACATTCCTCACTGGCGTCGGTGAAAAATGGGGATAGAGTAGGACAAACGCGTCGAATACGAACGGCGGGGGAGAGCGGGCGAGTGCGCCCGCGTGGGAGAGGTTGCCGTCCATGTTGGAGCTCAAAGGTATTTGCAAAAGGTACGTTACGCAGTCGTTTACGCAGGTGGCGCTCGACAGCGTGAGCCTGTCTTTTCGGGATAACGAGTTCGTGGCCATTCTGGGACCTTCGGGGTCGGGCAAAACTACGATGCTCAACGTTATCGGTGGGCTCGATCATTTCGATTCTGGCGACCTGCTGATCGACGGTATTTCGACCAAGGATTTTCACGATCGCGATTGGGATGCCTACCGCAATAACCGCATCGGCTTTGTGTTCCAAAGCTATAACCTCATTCCGCATCAGACCATTTTGGAAAACGTGGAGCTGGCGCTCACGCTCACGGGCGTGGGACACGCCGAGCGCCGCCAGCGTGCGCGCGAGGCGTTGGAGAAAGTCGGCTTGGGCGAGCACGTGAACAAGCGCCCGAGCCAGCTTTCGGGTGGACAGATGCAGCGCGTGGCCATCGCCCGTGCTCTGATCAATGATCCCGAGATTGTGCTGGCCGACGAGCCGACCGGCGCTTTGGACTCAACGACGTCCGTGCAGGTCATGGACTTGCTCAAGGACGTTGCACGCGACCGTCTGGTTATTATGGTCACGCACAATCCCGAGCTGGCGTACCAGTACGCCACGCGCATCGTCAACCTGGCGGATGGCAAGATCACCGACGATTCCGATCCTTTCGATGTTGCCAAAGCCGCACGTCGCGAGGCTAAGCCCACGCGCAAAACCTCGATGAGCTTTGTGACGGCGCTGGGGCTTTCTGCCCGCAACCTTATGACCAAGAAGGGCCGTACGGCCATGACGGCCTTTGCGGGGTCGATTGGCATTATCGGCATCGCGGCGATTCTGGCACTGTCCAACGGCGTAAACGGCTACATCAAAAAGGTCGAGGAGGATACGCTGTCGAGCTACCCGCTCACCATTTCCAAGCAGGATTACGACCTGTCGTCCATGATGGGCGGACAGGGGGCCACGGATGACGAGGCGTCCAACGGCGAGGATTCGTCCGACGACGGTACCGACGGCAAGGCTCAGGAAACCGATAAGATTCCCGTGGTCACGGCCGTAAAGGATATGTTTGCGAGCGTTAAGTCCAACGACATGACGAGCTTTAAGGCATGGCTCGATGCCGGTGGCGACGGAATCGATAAAGAGGTCAACGCCATTCAGTACGGCTACGGTGTATCGCCGGTTGTCTATCGTGCCGGCAAGGGCGACGAGAAGCCCGTCCGGCTGGTGCCCAACGCTATGACCGAGGCCATGAGCGGAGGCGCAAGTTCGGCGGCAACGGTGAGCATGGAATCCATGGGAACCTCGGTCTTTAACGAGATGATCGACGACCAGAGTCTGCTCGACAGCCAGTACGATGTCGTCGCTGGTCACTGGCCCACGTCCGCCAACGAAGCCGTGATGGTGCTTTCGAGCCGTGGCACGGTGGGCGACTATACGCTCTACAGCATCGGCGCGCTGGATATCGATGAGCTCAACGACCTGGTTAACAGCGCCATGGCGGCCGACGGTGGGGCCGAAACGCCCGAGACCGGCGCCGACTTTACCTACGACGATGCGCTGTCCACGACGTTTAAGGTGTTGTCGCCGGCCGATGCTTATCGCAAAAACGAAGAGACCGGCATGTGGACTGACATGTCCGGTGACGCCGACTTTATGGCCGACAAGGTTGCCGACGGCATTGACGTGCACATTGTGGGCGTGGTGCGGCCTAACGAGACGGCCAATGCGAGCGCGTTGTCTCCGGGCATTGCCTATACGCATGCTCTGACTCGCCAGCTTATGGAGCGTGCTGCCGATTCGCAGATTGTGCAGGAGCAACTCGCCCACCCCGAGACGGATGTCTTTACGGGCAAGTCTTTCGATGAGCTGCAAGGCGAGGCCAAACAGGGCGTGGATCTGGGCAGCATGTTCAGTGTGGACGAGGCGGCGCTGAAGAGCGCGTTCTCGTTCGATGCCTCCGCGCTCTCGGATGTTGCCGGCGGCATTGATCTAACGGGCATCGATCTGTCGGGTCTGGACATTGACCTTTCGGGCGTTGGGAAGGACATCGA
This sequence comes from uncultured Collinsella sp., assembly GCA_900547715.1. Taxonomy (GTDB): domain Bacteria; phylum Actinomycetota; class Coriobacteriia; order Coriobacteriales; family Coriobacteriaceae; genus Collinsella. Next base: position 10,690 of record URHU01000014.1, read on the forward strand.
CTTCAGCGACATCATGGCCAAAGCGCCAGCCCCAGATTTCTCGGGTATCTTTGACGGTCTGGAACTCACGCCCGAGCAAATGCAGCAGGTGGGAACGCTAGCCAACCAGCTGTTTGAGGGCTTTTTGCAGTCTGATCAGTTTAAGGCGCTGACACCCGAAGATCTTAAGGACGCGTCAAAGCTCGCTGCCGCGTTCTCGACGTATCTTGAGAGTGATACGGCAGCCCAGCAAATTCTGGCCCAGCTCAAAGCGCTCGGCGGCGATGCCCTGGCCGAGCGCCTGCGACAGACGATGACCGACTATGTGCAAAAGCAGCTGGCTCCGTATCTGCAGCAGGCTATGGATCAGGTGATGAAGGCAATCAGCGAGCAGATAGCGTCGACGGTATCGTCCCAGCTTAAAGCAGGCGCGGCGGGGCTCATGGGACAGATGGCTACGCAGATGTCGTCGAGTATTGCCAACTTGGCGGGCGCCATGTGTGTTGATGCGAGCGCCTTTGCCAATGCCATTCACTTCAACATGGACGCCGAGGACCTGAGTTCGCTCATGATGAGTTACGCCAAGGCGTCGAAGCTCACCTACGACAACAATCTGACCACGTTGGGCTATGCGGACGAGGCCGACCCCATCTCGGTCAAGATTTTCCCGCGCGACTTTGAGGCCAAAGAGCGCGTGCTCGATCACATCGACGCGTACAACAAGCAGGTCAAAGCCGCCGGCCACGATGAGCAGGCAATCTCGTACACCGACTACATGGGTATCATCATGGGGTCGGTGACCGACATCGTGAACACCATCAGCTTGGTACTCATCGCATTCGTGAGCATCAGCCTGGTGGTGAGCTCCATCATGATCGGCATCATCACCTACATCAGCGTGCTGGAGCGCAAAAAGGAGATTGGCATCCTGCGCGCGATTGGCGCGTCAAAGCGTAACGTGGCCAACGTATTCAATGCCGAGACCTTTATCGAAGGCCTCATCGCCGGCGTCTTTGCCATTGTCGTTGTGATGGCCGTGAGCTTTCCGGTTAATGCCTGGGCGCTTGCTGCCAAACAGGTGCCCAATCTGATGAGCCTGCCCGTGCAGGATGCGCTGGTGCTCATTGCAATTTCGGTACTGCTGACGGTTGTCGCTGGCCTGCTGCCGGCCCGCAGCGCATCCAAAAAAGATCCCGTGGAGGCCTTGCGCTCCGAATAATGTGACAAGGGACGGTCCCTTTGTCACGTTCGTTGATATGAGAGAAGAGTAGATGATCCTTTCGCTGGCCCCTATGGAGGGGATTACCGGGCATGTGTTCCGTCGCGTGCATGCGGAGTGCTTCGGTGCGCTCGATTGCTATTACACGCCGTTTTTGCCGCCGCCGCGGGTGGGAAACCGCTTTGGCGGCAAGGCGTTTAAGGAGATCGATCCTGCCAATAACCAGGGGCTCAACGTGGTGCCTCAGCTGATGTCCAAGAACGCGGACGAGTTTGTGTGGGCGGCACAGGTGCTCGCCGACATGGGCTACCGCGAGGTCAATCTCAACCTGGGTTGCCCTTCGGGAACGGTTGTCGCCAAGGGCAAGGGCTCGGGTTTCTTGCGCAATCTCGACGAGCTCGAGGCGTTCTTAAGCGATGTGTGCGAGCGGTCGCCGTTGCCGGTGTCGGTAAAGACCAGGCTGGGGCTGGAGAATGACGACGAATACGAGCGCGTGCTCGATCTGTATTGCCGCATGCCGTTGGCAGAGCTGATCGTGCATCCGCGCGTACAGAAGGACCGCTATACGGGCTCGCCGCGCAAAGAGTTTTATGGCGAGACGCTGGAGCGTGCGCCGTTCCCCGTGGCCTATAACGGTGACATTTTTGATCTTGAGGATATGGACGCGCTGGTGGAGGCCTATCCCGGCACGCGCCATGTGATGTTGGGGCGTGGCCTGCTCGCGAACCCCGCTCTGGCTCGCATGGTCAAGGGCGGCCCTGCTGCAACGGCAGCCGAACTGCAGCGTTTCCACGACACGCTGTTTGCGGCCTATGCAGAAGAGATTGGCGGCAACGCGGTCTTTCGTATGAAGGAGTGGTGGTTCTACGCCAAGTGCGCCTTCGCCGACCCCGCTACCGTTCACAAGCTCGTACGTAAGACCAAAAAGGTCGACGAATACCGCGCCGCCGTCGAGCGCGTCTTTCGCGAGCAGCCACTCGCACCCATAGCTCGCTTCCGCGGCTAGTTAGACATCGGGGACGTTCTTTAGCGACTAGTCATTTAAGAACGTCCCCGATGACTACCCGCAAAAACTGTACACCAGCATCCAAAGATGTCGAAAAATGTCGACTTTGGATGCTGGTGTATATGTTTGGGTCGGCGGGGGAGTTGAGTCTAGGCAATCATTGCATCGAGCGTGATGAGCTCCCTGAGTCGCTCCGTGCGTGTTTGCCCATGGCGCTTTGCTTTTGCGTCAAACGCATCAAGAACAGACTCACCCACACGTGCCGATAAAACAACGCTTGGCTCATCGGAGATCGACGGCCTTCCCAGCTTGATGGTGCGACCCTTCGGCCACTCATCTTTTTCGTATGCCTCCGCGGCTTTCTCCAACTCTCCGGGAGCAAACCCCATCATCTTTTCGAGCTGCTTAGCGTCCATAGCGTCTCCTATCGATCGACATAATGTCGAGCGTCGCTTCTCGGATTCTCTTTTTGTATACAATTTTGTAGACAAAAATACAAGCAGTTTATCGGGCTAATTAGCTTGTTTTGACCTGCCTGTTCGATAGAAAACGAGCATTGACGGCTTCGATATTCTTTTGCTTTTCAGCTTGGAATTTGGATGCTCGTTGAACTTCCGGAGGGGAGCGTTTTATTAAGCTATCGAGATTCTGGGCAGGAGCTCTCACCGGTCTTCGATAGTGGGACCAGCTTAATTCGCGACACAGTGTGTCGCGAATGGGAGTAGTCGTTAGGTGTCCTTCAATGGCTACTCATATAAGAACGTCCAAGTGTCGGATTCTGTCATTTAGTGTCGTTCTTTGCGACTATTCTGGAGAGTCGTGGTCAAAAAAGGGCAAATATGAGTACTGTTGCCATTATGGTTGCATTTATTTTGTTCAAAAATGAGGTTCCTGATGAGATTTAATACCATTAGGCGTCTCTTTTATTGAACATATGGGGAGGAATAACGCCGTCTGCGGGCGCTTGGGGCGTTGAATGATCCCTGAAATGATTAAAATCGCTGTTACTAAACAAGTAGCAGTACTCATATTTGCCATTTTTTGAACACGGTCCTCTAAGGAGCCCTTTCCAGAGATGTCAGATGGCCTCAAACAGCCATAATCCCAAGGCCGTCTCAAACAACCAGTCATTTAAGAACGTCCCCAATGACTACCCCTGCAAAAAACTGTACACCAGCATCCAAAGATGTCGAAAATGGTCGACTTTGGGTGCTGGTGTACATGTTTGGGTCGTATAGGTTGGGGCGAGCCGGTCGCAACGCGAGTACTAGAGCAGGTTTTCCTGCACCCATGCGATGATGTCGCTTGACTCGTAGAGCGGTTCGCCATCGATGAATAGACAGGGAACCTGGCGCTTTCCGCCGACGGCGATGAGTGTCTGTTCGGCTTCGGCATCGGTCGAGATATTGCGCTCGGGAATGGTCACGCCGTTATCGGCAAGGAATCGCTTGACTTTTATGCAATACGGGCAGCCGGTCATAACGTACAGCGTGAGCTCATGATTAGTAGCCATGGGTCTCCAATCGGTTGAGGTTTCGATTGAAATACCCAAAGCCGCCGCGGTCTATGCGCGAGCCAGCGACGACTCGATTGCCTGAACCAGAAACGTCGTGGCTCCGGTGCCGCAGGGCTTGTCGTAGTAGTCAACAAAGCGCTGGTCGGCAAGATAGCCGTGGGCGAGGCCCAGGTACGCCTCGTCTTGGGGCTCGCATCCCCAGTTGAGAGCAATCCATCGACGGTGCATTGTAACCAGTTTTTGGGCTTCGTTGCTCTCTGGGTCGCCAATGCCCATGGCAATCGAGAGCTGGCCCAAAATGGCGCGTTCAAGTTCCTTCATGTCGTTCCATGTCTGAGGATCCATATCCAGTAACGTTTCGTTTGCTGCATCGATAGCCTCATTGCCATAGCGCGCCCGCGCCTCGGCACCGTAGCGCTCCTCGTTTTCCTGCACGGAGTGCCAGCGCTCCAGTTGCGGCAGCACGGCGCCCATGAGCGAGACGGCTTCGTCGAGCGACATACCGGTGTTTTGTGCCAGCCGCGGGGCACAATCCTCGATCATTGCCTCCATCGTGGTGTCGTAGGTGTACTTGCCGTGGTCGTAGCACCACTTGCAGTAATGATCGGTCGCGGCGCCCGTGGCATCGGTGCCGCAGTCGTCGGGCGTGAGTATCATGCCGCAGCTCTGGCAATAGTGCTCGGGCATTTCGAGCAGGTGAGACAGGGGCTCGCCGGTCACGGCGGCGATGAGCTTCATCATGTCGATGCCCGGGGTGACCTCGTCGCGCTCCCAACGGCTGACGGCTTGGCGTGTGACGAAGAGCTTGGCGGCGAGCTGCTCCTGGGTAAGGTGATGGGCGCGACGAATGGCAATGAGCTTTTCTGCAAAGGCCATAGCGGCTCCTTTCTGCTGGTTGGCGGCTTAAGCATACGCGGCGGCAGATGCCCTTCCAAGCAACCGTTGGTTGCATGACGGGGGACCGCGGCGAAGAATTGCGCGCAGCGTCCCACGCCTCCATGCCGTACAATGACCGGCATGGAACCTATTGCACACATACATACCGACCTGCCGCAGAAGTTCGGTATTCCGCGCAACAGCTTTTTGGCGCCTCATCTGCAGGGACGCATCGTTTTTGAGCCGGAATTTGCCTCCAATGCAGCGGTTGAGGGTCTGGACTCCTTCTCTCACCTGTGGCTGCTGTGGCGTTTTGAAAACGGCACGCCCGGCGGCACGGCTAAGGACATAGCTGCCGATGCCAAGTCGCAGGACAGGTCCGGTACCAACGCAAAATGGTCGAAGACCGTGCGCCCGCCGCGCCTGGGTGGAGCCGAGCGCGTGGGCGTGCTTGCCACGCGCAGTCCGTTTCGCCCTAATCCCATCGGTCTCACCTGCGTTAAGCTCGACCGCGTGGAGCTTACCGACGACGGCCCCATCATCCATGTGCTGGGAGCAGATCTGCGCGACGGCACGCCCATCTACGATATCAAACCCTACATTCCGTTTGCGGACTGTCACCCGGATGCGACCGGCGGCTGGATTGAGGATGCTCCGTGGCAAGAGCTCGATGTTGAGTTTCCGCAAGCGCTACAGGATATGGTCCCGCCCGCAAAGCTCCCCGGCTTGGTCGAAGTCCTTCGCCAAGACCCACGCCGCGCAGGCAGCAAGCACGAGCCAAACCGCATTTACCACTTGGCTTACGCCGGGCTCGACATATCGTTTACGGTCGATGAAACCCAGCTAACCGTAGTCGCCGTCAACGACGCGCGAGACTAACCAGCCATTCGCCCGCACCCGTCAAATTAAGCGCCAAACCCCGCGCCAAAACCGCCCGTGCTGGTGGACAATAACGCCTACCAAAATAGTCCGCTTTGCATGGGAGCTCAGCATGAAATACGACTTTAGCTCGCTTATCGACCGCCACGGCATGGATGCCATCGCCGTTGACTCTTGGGGCGAGATCCCCGGTATGGCTCCGAACGCACCCGACGAGGGCTTCGACCGCATTTCCATGTGGGTGGCCGACATGAACTTCGCCACGGTGCCCACGGTTCAGGAGTACATCATCAAGCGCGCTCAGCACCCCATGTTTGGCTACTTCAATCCGCGTCCCGAGTACTTCGACCGCATCATCGAATGGCAGAGCCGTCGCAACGGCGTTGAGGACTTGGCGCCGGAGCATATCGGCTACGAAAACGGCGTGCTGGGCGGTGTCGTGTCGACGCTACGCGCGTATGTCCAGCCAGGCGATGCGGTGCTGGTCCACAGCCCTACCTACATCGGCTTTACCAAGTCCATCGAGGCCGCGGGCTATCGTATTGTCCACAGCCCGCTTAAGCTCGACGACCAGGGCGTGTGGCGCATGGACTTTGAGGACATGGAGCGCAAACTCGCCCAAAACCACATCCATGCCGCGGTGTTCTGCTCGCCGCACAATCCCTGCGGGCGCGTATGGGAGCGCGACGAGATAGAGCGCGCCATGGACATCTATCGCCAGCACGATTGCGTGGTGATCTCGGACGAGATTTGGTCCGATATCATCCTGCCGGGTCACAAGCATATCCCGACGCAGTCGGTGAGCGAGGATGCCCGCATGCGCACGGTTGCCCTCTATGCGCCCAGCAAGACGTTCAACCTGGCGGGCCTGGTCGGCAGCTACCACATCATCTATAACGAGACGCTGCGCGACCGCGTGTGCGCCGTGTCCGACAAGACCCACTACAACGAGATGAACGTCCTCTCTATGCATGCGCTTATCGGTGCCTACCAGCCGCAGGGCTACGAGTGGGTGGACGAGCTCAACCAGGTGCTTGCCGGCAATATCGAGTACTTCTGCAATTACGTGGACGAGCATTTTGAGGGCGTGTCCTATTCGCGTCCGCAGGGCACGTACATGGTGTTTCTGGACTGCACCGAGTGGTGCCGCGAGCATGGCCGCGATATTCAGTGGCTGCTCGACGAGGGGGCGCGCGTAGGCGTGGGATATCAGGACGGCCGCCCGTTCCACGGGCCCTGCCACATTCGCGTGAATCTGGCACTGCCGCTTTCGCGCGTAAGGGAAGCGTGCGGCCGCCTGGACCGCTACGTTTTTAATGCACGGTAAGCGTGCGCTGCATGCGGGGTCTTCTGCCAAGTCGGCCGGAAGGCCCCGCATGGTAAAACGTCTGTAACCATTGGGTACTCGTGTGGTTTTGTTTGCTATTATCTTTAACCATTTCAGTCTGTAAACAGGATCGTCTGGAGTTCGATGAAAAGACCCCGTCGCTCGGCTGCCATTTCGTTGTTTGTCGCGCTTGCGGTGGCGAGCGCCTTTGTCATAGCGATGGCCGGCTGTTCCGGGCACAATGACGAAGCCTCGACGCCAGCATCAAAAGCCCCGGACGCCTCGCAGGCCAAAGACGACGACCTTAAGACGCTCAACGTCGGCAGTGACCTCTATCCACCGTTTGTGTATACCGACGAGTACGGCGATATCGTTGGCCTGGACGTCGAGATATTAACCGAGGCTTTGGCCCGCATTGGTTACAAGCCAAAATACCAGATGATCGATTGGGAAAAGAAGAAAGAGCTGCTGGCGAGCGGCGAACTCGATTGTGTCATGGGCAGCTTTAGTATGACGGGTCGCGAAAACGAATATCGTTGGGCCGGCCCGTACCTTGCGAGCCGCCAGGTGGTCGCGGTCGATCCCCAGAGCGATATCTACACGCTTGCCGATTTTGAGGATAAGATCGTGGCGGTTCAGTCCACCACCAAGCCCGAGGGCATTTTGCTCAACCGCACAAATGAAAACGTTCCGCAGATCAAGGAGCTCTACAGCTTTTCGGACCGCTCATACCTGAACCCGGCGCTCGTCGAGGGCCTGGTCGACGCTATCGCCGCGCATGAGTCCTCGTTCCTCACCTACGAAAAAGACTATGGTGTGACATATCGCATTTTGGATGAGCCGCTGCTAGAGGTTGGTTTGGGCACCGCTTTCGATATCAACGATACGCGCGGCATCGACGTCAAGCTCACTCATGCCTACCAAGAAATGCTTGCCGATGGCACCATGGAACGCCTAGTGTCAAAGTACTTTGATGACCCTTCGCCATTTTTGAATATGGAGGGCCTGTCATGATCGATGCGCCTGACCACGCCGTAGAGGAGCGGGGCAATCGTTCGGCAGGGGCATGGCTCCTTGTCGCTCTGCTGGGGATAGTGCTCTCGGTTGCTGCCGGCATGATGAGCTACGGTTACATGACGGCCCAAGCCGAGCAGCGCTTTGCCGACGTTGTCGATTACGTGGCGACGCAGAGCCTTTCCTACGATGCATTCAATAGCGCCTATACGACCAAAAACCTGATACGCGTTATGGAGATTTGCCGGAGCGGCAGCGCGCGATATGGAGCGCGACGGTTCGGTGGATAACGCCATGCTGGAGCAATATGCCGACCAGTTCAACGTGAGCGCGCTGATTGTGACGGACGCATCGGGCAATTTGGTGTCCGAGTCCTCGACGGGCGATGTGGGCTACGAGTCTTTCGCTACGTATCTCAAGGAAGCGCCCGTGCTGGAGGTGGCAACCCATCCACTTAAGTCCTATACCGCCCGCATTACGCTTTCGGATGATTCGGTTGCAGACATTGGTTGCGTGGCTCGGCAGGATGGCGAGGGCATCGTTATCGCGGTCAGGCATCAGAGCGCGAAGGCGGTTGCAAGCAATACACTCAAACTGCAGAGTTTGCTCGAAGGCTATGAAACCATCGATAGCGGCAATATCGTGATCGAAAGCGACGGCAAGGTCGTTGCGACCAATGCCGTTGAACCCACCGTATTGGGCGTATTCGATCTGCCTGCGACGGACGTCTTCATTGTCGACGGTATTAAGGATCGATGCCTGGCCGGTAAGGTCAAATTGATTAACGCCGACGGCGAGTGGTATTTGGGCACATTTGGAAAAGCGCGCGGGTTCTACGTGTACACCTATGCCTCGGCACGGCGCTACTTTGAGGTCGCCGCGGCTGTTGCCGCCGGCGTGCTGGTGCTCTACGGCGGTGTTATAGCCGTTGTTGTGACGGTGCGTCGCCGCGCTGATCGTCGACGTTTGACGGACTTGCTGCAGCAGGAGCGCGACTATGGCGACAAGCTGGCAAAGGCGGCGCGTGAGGCCTCGTCTGCCAACTCGGCAAAGACGGAGTTTCTGCGTCGCATGAGCCACGATCTGCGCACGCCCATCAACGGCATTCGCGGCATGGTCGAGGTTGGCGATGCCAATGCGGACGATCTGCAAAAGCAGACTGAGTGCCGCTCAAAAATCTGGACGGCATCGGGACTGCTGCTCGACCTTGCCAACGAGGCGCTCGATATGAGTCGCCTGGAGAGCGGGCAGGTCGACCTGAACCTCGTACCCATAAATTTGGTGGCCCTCAACTGCGAAGTGCGCGATATTCTGGAGCGCCAGGCCGAGGAGCGTCTGGTCACAATTATCTGCGACCAGCAGACGCTTAATCATCCCTATGCGCGGGTGAGCGTGACGCACCTCAAGCGCTTGTTGCTCAATATTGCCGGCAATGCCGTCAAGTACAACCGCCAAGGCGGCTATGTTCGCCTGGTGTGCCGCGAGGTGGAGCCAGCGGATGGCGTCCCCGTCTATGAATACACGATCGCCGACAACGGTATTGGTATGAGCGAGGAGTTCCAACAGCACCTCTACGAGCCGTTTTGCCGCGAGGAGCAACAGGTGGAAGGCGCTTCATCGGGAACTGGCCTGGGCGCGCCTATCGCAAAACAGTTGGTCGAGCTTATGGGCGGAACCATGAGCTTTACGAGCGTCTTGGGGCAGGGGACGACGTTTACCATCCGCCTGCCGTTTGAGAAATGCAAGCGCTCCGAGATTCCTCAGGCAGTGCGCGTGGACGCGGGAGACGGCGACGCGCTCCAGGGCCTGCGTGTTTTGCTCGTAGAGGATAACGATCTGAATGCCGAGATCGCGCAGTTTACGCTCGGCCGTGCCGGTGCCGTCGTGGCGCATGCTAAGGATGGCGAGTCTGCCGTTGAGGCGTTTGCCACGAGCGCACCGCACGAGTACGACGTGGTGTTGATGGACATCATGATGCCTGGCATCGATGGTCTTGAGGCTACGCGTCAGATTCGAGCACTCGATCGCGAGGATGCCGCGACCACGCCGATTATCGCCGTGAGCGCCAACGCCTTTGCCGACGACCGCAGGCTTTCGCGTGAGGCGGGCATGGACGCGCACCTGAGTAAACCCGTGAGCTCGCAAGAGCTCGTCGAGGCGCTTGCGCACATAGCTGCCGACGCTTCATAAGCATATGGCCCGGTTCCAAGGTGGGTTGGAACCGGGCCATATTGCTATTTGTGAGTTTTGCTTTTGAGGCTTACTTTTCTTGAATCTGCTTGCCGCAGAGATGCTCAATCGTAATCTCGTAGAGCTGGACGCCCTTAATGTCCTTGGCGATTTCCTCTTCGACCTCCTCGGCAGAAGGGTAGTACTTAAGCGCGAGCTGGCGGACTTTATCCTCGATAAACGCGGGGGTGTCATTCGCCAGGCGACAGCGGCCAAAGACCACGGTACTCATAACGTAGGGAGCCCAGTCACCGTCCTTGTACCACTCGTTGCCGTAAACGGTAAAGCAGACCTTGTCATCGCGCTTGAGTGCGTCGACCTTGTGGCCGGCCTTGGCGCCATGGAAATAAATCTTGTCGTGCTCGGCGTCAAAGAAGTAGTTGACGGGAATGGCGTACGGGTAGCCATCGTCGCCGTTGACGGCAAAGACGCCGCGCTTGCAGGTAGCGAGTAGTTCGCGCGCTTCCTCGTCGGTGATGGCGCGTTTCTTTCGACGTAAGGGCCTAAACATCGTTGGCGTCCTTTCTACTGCGTATGGTTGTTGAGCACAAACTATAGCGAAACAGCTCCGTTTTTCTTGATGCGGGCGAGTATGTTTTTGAGCTTGTTAAAGTCGAGCGGTTTGGACAGATGGGCGTTCATGCCGGCTTCGTGTGCCGCCTTGGCGTCCTCGGCAAAGGCATTGGCGGTGAGCGCGATGATGGGGATATCGGCTGCATCGACCTTCTCGCTCAGACGAATCGCGCGGGTCGCCTCGTAACCGTCCATGTCCGGCATCATAATGTCCATCAGGATCGCATCGAAGCTGCCGGCGGGACGGCCAACGTATAGGTCGACCGCTTCGTTGCCATCGGCGGCGCGAGTTACGACAATGCCTTCGCTTTCGAGCAGCGCCTGGGCAATCTCGGCATTGAGCTCGTTATCTTCTGCCAAAAGAACGTTCATGCCGGCAAGCGAGCAGCTGTCTGCTTGCTCGTCCGCGCGTTCTCTTGCCTGAGGGTCTTTGTCGATATCGAGCGGAATCTGGACGTTGAACGTACTCCCTACGCCAACCTCACTCGAAATCTCAATCGTGCCGCCCATCAGTTCAATAAGCGACTTGACGATTGGCATGCCCATGCCGGTTCCTTGGAACTTGCTGCGCGCATCGTCACCTTCTTGGGCAAACGGCTCATAGATATGCTTTAAAAACTCGGGAGCCATGCCAATGCCGGTATCCGAAACGCTAAAGCAAAAGAGCGCGCGCCCGTTATCGAGTGGCTTGGTCTTTGAACTAAAGGTGACGGAGCCGCCGTGCTTGTTGTACTTAATGCTGTTGTCTAACAGGTTGATCATGATCTGTCGGATATGGGTGGGACTGCCGATCATGTATGGCCCCGTGGCGTACGGCAGACTATTGTCCTGCATTGTGATGCCGTTACTGGACGCGCGGAGCTTGCACAGCACTAGCGTATCGTCACAGAGCTCTTTGAGGTTAAAAGGCGCATGCTCCAGTGTTAGCTTGCGGTCTTCGATTTTGCCCATCTCGAGGATGTCGTTGATCAGCGAGAGCAGGTGATTGGCGGCAACGCGCGCCTTGGCACGGCTCTCGCGGGCGACTTGCATATCGCCTTCCTTCAATTCCTCGATCTCGATAAGGCCCAGGATACCGTTGAGCGGCGTACGGATGTCGTGGCTCATGCGCGTGAGGAATGCCGTCTTAGCGGCGTTGGCAGCATCGGCTTTTTTGCGCTCGGTTCGAGCGCGCACGAGCGCCCAGATGAGCAGGACAATGCCGACCGACAACATACCGATGAGGGTAGCTGCAATGGCGGTGCGGTTGCGATAAAGGAATTGAAGCGTGTTGGATTCCTGGGCCGTGTACGACGTGGAGGAGAAATTGCTTGCGGAGAGCGATTCTCCGGCATTGATGATGCCCTTGTTGATGATTCCCAACAGCTCGGGTTTTCCGCGCGAAAACCAACACGAGAGCTCACAGGTGTCAGGGAGCTCGGTCGTCTCGCAGTCCTCGAGATCGTAACGGTCACCGATGGTTTTTACGCGTGAACTGGGAGCGACGATGCAGTGCGCCGTTCCCTTCCTGAGGGCGTCGAACGCTTCATCGTCGGATTGGTATTCGGTTACGGTCGCTGTGGGGAACAGACTTTCAAGTGCATTTTTGTTGACAAACGATGATTTGGTACAGGCGATGTTCTGAAGGTTTTTGTTCAGGTTGCTGCCGGTGTGGATAGCGGTGAGGGATATGGTTCCCAACGATACCGACTGCACAACGCCTGTTTGCTCGGCAAACCAGTAATCTCGGTATACCGGCAGCGCAACGTCTATGCTTTCCTTTGACAGGGCCTTTGACATCATCTTGTAGCTATCAAAGGCGACGGTTTTGACCGTAATGCCAAATTTATCGTGCAGCGTCGTCGCAAGCGATGCGAGCGAGCCTTCCATTTCGCCGTCTTCGTTCTCGTTGCAGTAGGGGAGTTTGCCCGTAATGTAGCCGAGCGTGATGGTGTTGTCATTTGCTTTGAGCCAGGAACGTTCGGGTCCGTTGAGCGATGATGAGCCGCTGTTTTGGGTCGAGTAGTGAGATTTTACTTCGTCGTTATAGCGTGGGTTGACGCGGGCGATTGCCGTCATGGCAGCATTGATGTCGTCCATCAGGTCGGGGCGGCTTTTGGGAACGGCAAAGTAGTAGTCGTTCGAACCAATGTAGAACATGGGGGAGGCATTGGGCGACGAGATTGTGTCGTTCATGATGACGGCATCGACTTCGTCGTTTGCGAGCGCGTCAAAGAGATCGGATCCTCCGTCATACTCCTTGTATGTGCAGGCGATTCCTTCGCTTGCGAGCCATTGCTGGCCAACGAAGGTTTGCATGACGTCGGGGTTGCAACCGATAGTGAGACCCTGGAGTGCTTGAGGGTCACCCTTTGCAAGGTCGTCACGGTCGGGCCTGGCGTAGATGTAGTAGCGCTCGGTGCCTCGGGGTTCGAGGAAAAGAGCAGCTTTTGGGCACGTTCCTCGGAGTAGGAGATGTTGGGCATGAGGTCGATCTCGCCTGCCTCGAGCATGTCCATAAGCTCGGTGAAGGTGCCGGAGACGTATTCGTACCGCCAGCCGGACGTGTAGTACGACAGGGTCTGGAGGTACTCGTAACCCCATCCCGAGAGACGCTCGCCGGGGGTGCCGTCCTGGAAGCCCTCGTTGCTGACGAGCCAGCCGACGCGGACCGTCTTGACTTGCTGATCGGTATTGGCGGCATAGGCGGGGGCGGGCATGATGGTGCTCAGTACGGCGAGCGCGGCAAGCGCGACGGCCAGGGTGCGATATATAACTGAACGAAGGACAGTGGCAGCTCTCACATGCAATCCTAACGAATCGAGACATTACCGCATAAGGATACCAGCTCAGCCTGCCCAGCCGGCAGCTGCACCGCTAAACGGTCCCGCCCGGCAGTCATCGGGGACGTTCTTAAACGACTAGTCATTGGGGACGTTCTTGTTTGACTAGTCATTTAAGAACGTCCCCAATGACTAGTTCCCAATGACTAGTTTCGTTTGCGGGGGAGGCGTGGGACAATACCGAGCGAACGTGATTGGGCGTCTGGGAAAAGGGGTCGCGATGAACAAGTTGAGGACGCTTGCCGACGTGTTGCGCCAGGCTGGCTTTGCGCGCATCACGGGCCTGTTTCTTATCTTCTATCTGCTGTGCTCGACGGCCGTTTGGCTGTCCGAGCCCACGACCCTCACGTTTGGCGATGGCCTGTGGTTTAGCTTTGAGACGGTCTCGACGATCGGCTTTGGCGACATTCCGGCCGAGACACCGGTTGCCCGCGCCATTACCGTCATTCTGAGCGTCATCAGCATCTTCTACATCGCCATGCTCACGGGCGTGGCGGTGAACTACTGCAATACGCTTATCAAGATGCGTCAAAAGGACACCATGGCGCGCTTTATGGATGATCTGGAGCATTTGGAAGAGCTCGATCGCGACGAACTTGCCGACCTTTCGCGTCGCGTGCGCGAGTATCGTCGACGCCAGCGCTAAGACGAACGTCGTGCGCCACAACAAGGGGGGCCAAATATGAATATCACCGTGTATCTGGGTGCCAGTGCCGGCAATGACCCGGCGTTTCTGCCCGCGGTGCAGGAGCTGGGCAACTGGATTGGCGCCAACGGGCACGCGCTGGTATACGGCGGGTCCAAATCGGGCCTGATGGGCGCGCTCGCCGATAGCGTGCTCGAGGCAGGCGGACACGTGACGGGTGTTGAGCCGAGCTTTTTTATCGAGGCCGAGTTTCAACATGACGGTATCGACGACCTTATCGTGACGAGCGATATGGCGGAGCGCAAGACCAAGATGATTGAGCTCGGTGATGCGTTCATTGCCTTTCCGGGCGGCACGGGCACGCTCGAGGAGATTGCCGAGGTCATGTCCGCGGTATCGTTGGGGCACCTGAGTGCTCCGTGCATTCTGTATAACCTGGACGGTTACTACAACGACCTCAAGGCGCTGCTCGGGCACATGATTGATAAAGGGCTTTCGAGCCCAAGGCGCCAGCACGGCATCTACTTTGCCGACGATTTGCCCGAGATTGCCTCGATTATCAACGGATAAGTCTTGAGCCTGCCCCACTATGGCTCCCAATGGTGCCGTTTGCAGCGCGGATGGTTGCCTCGTTCGGGCAACGCTCGCTCTACAATAAAACGTATCTATGTCGACTTTGACCGCGGGAGGACCCGATGGACAACCTTGCCAAACCCACAAACCGCGCGCTGTTTTTAGTTAGCGTTGCCGTGACCGGTGCGTTCGCAGGTGCCGCGGTCTGGCTGTTCTTTTTTGCGATGGAGCACGGTATCGACTATCTATGGACCGAGATTCCGCACGCGCTGGGCGTCTCTTCGCCCGAGCTTGCCAGCGGCCCGTTTGGCTTTCTGCCGTACCCGTTTTTTGTCTGCCTGCTGGGCGGCCTGTTAATCGGTCTGTACGAAAAGATGACAGGCACCAAGACCGATGACCTCAACCAGGTAATGGCTAAGGTTAAGCAAGACGGGCGCTACCCGTACGACAACCTGGGCAAGCTTTCGCTCGCGGCATTGCTGCCGCTGCTGTTTGGCGGAAGCATTGGACCGGAGGCCGGCCTGACCGGCGTTATCGCGGGTCTGTGCAGCTGGGTCGGCGACCGCATGCGTCGCTTTGGCGCCGAGTTTAGGGAGCTTACGCTGCTGGGCACCCAGGCTGCCCTGACGGCGCTCTTTACCGCGCCCGTCTTTGGCTTTGTGGCGCCGCTTGCCGGTAGCGCCGACGGCCAGGGCGAAGAGGCCGACGATGGGTCCGCATCCGACGAGACCACCATCAAGCTGCCAAAGGCGCAAAAGACGGTGGTCTACGGCATTGCGATTGCCGGCGGTCTGGGCACCTACCTGCTGCTTGGCCAGCTTGTGGGCGGCGGCATGGGCATGCCCAGGTTCGAGTCCGCCGAGGTGGGCAACCTGGAACTTGCCTGGCTCATTCCGCTGGCGTTGGTCGGCACCGTATGCGGCTGGCTGTACTTTGTCTCTGAGCATGCAAGCGAGGCACTGTCCCATGCAATAGGGGAGCGTCCTGTCGTCAAGGCCATGCTAGCCGGTCTGGCGCTCGCCATCTGTGGCACGGTCCTGCCCTACACCATGTTTGCCGGCGAGACCCAGGCCGACGTGCTCATGGAAACCTATCTGACCATTCCCGCCGGCGTACTTATCGCGACCGGTCTTGTCAAGGCCATGCTGACCCCCGCCCTCATCAACCTTGGTTGGCGCGGCGGTCACTTCTTCCCGGTTATCTTCTCGGGCGTAAGCCTGGGCTACGGACTGGCCATCCTCACCGGCGCCGATCCGGTCTTTTGCGTCGCCGTCTGCACGGCATCGACGATGGGTGCGGTCATGCGTCAGCCGGTCATGGTCGTGGGCCTGCTGCTCATGTGCTTCCCACTCAAGGGTATCGTCTGCATGATCATCGCCGCCGTTATCGCCGCCGGCATTCCGCTGCCCAAGCCGCTGCGCAAGTAGCACGGTTAATCGCGAGTCAACTCCAGAGGGGCACGAGATGATCCTGTACTTTAGCGCGACGGGGAACAGCGAACATGTGGCGCGTCGCATTGCAGCGGCGACAGACGACAAGGTTGTGTCGATTGAGCGCTTTGATGCCGAGATCCCTCACCTTGTTGTGATGGAAGGCCCCTGTCGGCTGGGGTTTGTCGCCCCGGTATACGCCTGGGGGCTTGCCGACGCCAATGATCGAGTTTTTGAAGACTGCCGACCTGTCGATTGCTGCCGGTGCAAAGGGCGGCGAGCGCCCCTATACGT
>URHU01000015.1:0-26827 GCA_900547715.1 uncultured Collinsella sp.
TCGACACCGCCGAGTTCGCGATCCCCGGCCTTGACGACGAGTTCCGCGTCATCGTGTCTCCGTGGATCCTCTCCTCGCTGATCACCGATCGCCTTGCCGCTTACTACGAGACGGTCACCAAGCACAACCTTAACTATCGCCGCTACTATCACCAGTTCGACTACTAAGAGCAAATAACGTTTATGTAATTGGGCCCCGCTCCTATATGGAACGGGGCCTCGTTTAGGTTGGAGAGTAATTATGAGCTACCCCCTGCTTGCCGTCATGAATATCAGCCATCGTTATTTTGACCTTGAAGAATTCTTTTCTTCGGCAGCGGCCTCGGGCTACACGTGTTGCGAGCTTTGGACCGGGGCGATGCATCTGTATGTCGATTGCCATGGATACGATTCGCTCGAGCAGGTGCGGGAGCTGTCACAGCGGTACGGGGTTCGGATTGTGGGGCTTTGTCCCGAACAGAACAACCCCAAGCCGTGGAATATCGCGGCGCGCGGGAATGAGGCGCGTGCCCGCACGCTCGCGTACTTTAAGAACGTTGTGGATATCGCGGCGGAACTTGGAGCCGAGCAGGTCATGGTCTCGAGCGGCTGGGCATTTTTGAATGAGCCAATCGAGGACGCGTGGGGTCGCAGCGCCTCGATGCTGCGTGCGATTGCCGAGCATGCGGGAGAGCGCGGTGTGCGACTGGTGCTCGAGGCCCTACAGCCGGTTGAGTCGATGATCGTGAACTCGGCGGCCGACACGAAGCGCATGATCGAGGCGGTTGATCATCCGGCACTTAAGGCGTGTCTGGATTTGGGTGCTATGGCGGTGGCGGGGGATACCATCGACGATTATTTCGATCTGCTTGGCGATGATGTCGCCCACGTGCATTTTGTCGATGTTGCGGCAGACGGCACGACGCATCTTGCCTGGGGTGACGGGGACCGCGATATGCGCGCCGACCTGGATAGGCTGGTGGCGCGCGGCTATCGCGGAGTTGTTTCGGCCGAGACCTATGACTGGCGCTATTTTGCCGACCCCGCAGCTGCCGATGCGCAGGTAATGGCAGAGTATCGTCGTGCGATTGGCGCCTAGGTGGGGTTGGGTTGCGGCAACCTACCCTATGTTTCCAAATGAATACGGTGTGAGCGGCTGCGACGGATTTTCCCCGCAAGCACTCTAGTATGCTAAAGTACCCAGAAGACCGGCGGAGCTATGCCGGTCTTCTGTTCTATATGAAACACAGCATGAGGAGGCTCACCAGATGACGGCCACACCGTGGGGATTCCGGGACATATTGCCCGAGGAGGCTCAGGCGCGCGAGGAGATTGCGCTGACGGTGAAGGGCTGCTTCAGGGAGCATCATTACCTTCCGGTCGAGACGCCGCTGCTCGAGGACAAGGGCTCGCTCGAGGAGGGCGGCCGCATTGCGGACACGCCGTTTAAGCTCTTTGATGACGACGGTCGCCTGCTGGTGGTCCGTCCCGACAACACGCTGCCGATCGTTCGTCTGGTTTCGACTCGCATGCGCGCGGCCGATCTGCCGCTGCGCCTGCGCTATGAGGCGCCGGTGGTTCGCGAGTGTCAGCGCAATGCCGGTGGCTCGCGTCAGTTTACGCAACTGGGTTTTGAGCTCATCGGCGCGGGCGACACCGCGGGCGATGTCGAGATTGTCTCACTGGTCGCCGAGGCCGTGCGCAAGCTGGCACTTCCCGGTGCGCGCATTATCGCGGGCAGTGTGCGTCCGTTTAAGGAACTGCTTGCGGCGTGCGAAGATCGCGAGCTGGCTGCCGAGGCGCTGCGCTGCGTGCACGCCAACGACTTTGTGGGCCTCGATGCCCGCGTGGCGGCAAGTGCCGAGCCCGATGCCGTCAAGGCCGCCATTAGCGAGCTGCCGCGGTTGCACGGTGGTGTCGAGGTGCTCGACCGCGTGGACGCGCTGTTGGAGGCCGCCGGCATCGTCGCGCCGCTCACGCGCGAACTGCGTGCCCTGGTCGAGGGCCTGCCTCCCGAGGACGCCCAGGTGCTGTCGTTCGACTTCTCCATCATGAACTCTTTCGATTACTACACGGGTCTGGTCTTTAAGGCCTATGCCGGTGGCCTGCCCGATCCGGTGGGCTCGGGCGGTCGCTACGACTCCATCTTTACCGGCGCATTTGGCGACGGCATCGAGGTGCCGGCGGCGGGCTTCGCCTTTTCGCTCGAGCGCCTGGAGGCCGCGCGCACCTCGGTCGAGGATGCCGCTTCCGATGGCAATCACGCCGCGGGCCGTGGCGCCGAGGGCCCGCTGCGCATCGCCGTGCCCAAGGGCTCGCTTAAGGCCGATACGCTCGACGTGCTCGAGGCCGCGGGTCTGGACGTCTCTGAACTGCGTGACCCCGGCCGTCACCTGATCGTGCGCGGTCGCGACACGCGTGCCGGCGAGGGCATGGTCGGCGATATCGAGTTTGTCATCGTGCGCCCCAGCGACGCACCCGCCTTTGTGGGCTGTGGCGGTGCCGACTGCGGCATCTGCGGCTGGGACTCGCTCATCGAGGCCGACCTCAACTTGCTGCAGCTGGTCGACCTGGGCTATGGCCTGTGCACCTTTATCGAGGCGGAGCCCGCATGGCGCGCCGGTCAGGCCGAGCGCAACTATGCCCGCCGCGGTTCGCTTCGCGTAGCAACCAAGTATCCGCGCATCGCGAGTGCCTGGTATGCCGAGCGCGGCGTGAACGCCGACATCGTTTCGCTGCACGGCAACATCGAGCTGGGCCCCATCGTCGGCATGACCGATCGCATCGTGGATATTACCGCCACGGGTGCCACGCTGCGCGACAACGACCTGGTCATCACCGGTCGCATCATGGACTGCACGGCCCGCTTCTTTGTCAATCCGGGCGCCGCTCGCCTGGATCCGCGCGTGCGTAACCTGGCCGATCGCCTGGCTGCGGCCGTTAAGGACAAACATTTTGAGCCCGTCGCGGGCTCGGCACAATAGCGCGAGCACGCACGGGCGCCCCAACGTACGGGCTGCGGGCCGACTGGCGCCGCCGCCCGGCCTCTCGTTTTTCGAACACAACCTCGACCGATAGGGGATACCGATATGAAGACCATCAAGCTTGCTCCCGGCGAGCGCCTCGTTACCAATCAGCTCAACCGCAAGGGCGTGCTGCCGCAAAACATCGTCGACGCCGCCCGCGATATCGTGGCAAACGTGCGCGCCAACGGCGATGCCGCGGTGCGCGATTACTGTCAGCGTTTTGACGGCGTTGAGCTGCAGAGCTTCCGTCTGCCGCAAGAGCAGATCGATGCCGCGCTCGAAGGCCTCGACCCGGCCTTTGTCGCCGCGCTCGAGAAGGCTGCACGCCAGATTCGCGAGTTCCACCAGCGCGAGGTCGAGCAGAGCTGGTTTACCACGCGTGCGGACGGCACGATGCTCGGCGTTAAGGTGACCCCGCTCGCGGCGGCCGGCATCTACGTGCCGGGCGGTCGCGCACAGTATCCCTCCACGGTGCTCATGAATGCCATTCCCGCCAAGGTGGCCGGCGTCAAGCGCGTGGTCATGGTGACCCCGCCGCAAAAAGACGGCCTGATCAGCCCCTACACGCTCGCCGCGGCAAAGCTCGGCGGCGTGGGCGAGATCTATATGGTGGGCGGCGCCCAGGCCGTGGCCGCGCTGGCATACGGTACCGAGACCATTCCGCGCGTCGACAAAATCACCGGCCCGGGCAACGCCTTTGTTGCGGCGGCCAAGCAGATTGTCTCGGGCGATGTGGGAATCGACATGGTCGCCGGTCCGTCCGAGGTCTGCGTGCTGGCCGATGCCACGGCCAAGCCCATGGTGGTCGCGGCCGACCTGATGGCCCAGGCCGAGCACGATCCGCTGGCAGCCTGCTATCTGGTGACCTGCGACGAGCAGTTTGCGCGCGAGGTCGAGGCGGGTATCGACATCCTGGTGGCGCAGTCCCCGCGTGCCGAGATCACGCGCGCCTCACTCGATAACGAGGGCACTATCGTGGTGGCCGCCGACATGGCCGCCGCCGTCGAGGCGGTGAACACCGTGGCGCCCGAGCACCTTGAGCTGCACTGCAAGGACGCGATGGGCCTGCTCGGCGGTATTCGCAACGCCGGCGCCATCTTTGTGGGCGCTTGGAGCTCCGAGCCGCTCGGCGATTACGTTGCCGGCCCCAATCACACGCTGCCGACCGGCGGCACGGCCATGTTCTCCAACCCGCTTTCGGTGGAGGAGTTCGTCAAGCGCTCGAGCGTCATTTGCTATACGCCCGAGGGCCTGCTCTCCGACGCTCCCGCCACACAGCGTCTAGCCGAGGCCGAGGGTCTGTGGGCACACGCGCTTTCCGCCGCTCTGCGTCGCCGCGTGCTGGAGCAGGGCGAGGATGCCGTGAGCGCCGGGTCGCTGGCCGCGGCCGACCTGACCAAGGTCGCCTGGCCGGGCGATGCCGCGGTGACGGTTGCCGAGGGTGTGGACCTGGCGGCAGCAGGCGCAGATGGAGCTGGCCCGACTGGCGAGGAGGCCTAAAATGGCTGAACTCACGCCCCGCATGAAGGAGCTCGTTCAGCCCTACTTGGCTGGCATTGAGCCCTACGATCCCAACTTTACGCCCACGCGCATCAACCTTTCGGCCAACGAGAACACCTATCCCGTGCCAGCCGGCGTGTGCGAGGCGGTCGACGCGGCCCTGGCTGCCACGCCGCTCAACCGCTACCCCGATCCCATGTCCAACGACCTGCGCGACGAGCTTGCTGCCTGGCATGGCGTGACGCGCGAGAACATCTGCGTGGGCAACGGCGGCGACGAGCTGCTCTATAACTACCTGCTGGCGTTTGGCGGCGCGGGGCGGACCCTGCTCAACTGCCCGCCGTGCTTTAGCGAGTACGCGTTCTTTGCGTCGCTCTGCCAGACCGAGGTGCGCGACGTGTGGCGCGACCCCGCGACCTTTGAGCTCGACCAGGCAGCCGTGCTTGCGGCAGCGCCCGAGTGCAACCTCGCCATCGTGACCTCGCCCAATAACCCCACGGGCGACGTGGCGCCGCTCGACTTTGTCGCGGCCCTGTGCGATGCGTGCCCCGGCATGGTAATGGTCGACGAAGCCTACGTTGAGTTCGCCGACGATTCGTTTGGCGCGGCCACCACGGCGCAAGGCCTTATCGCCGAGCATCCCAACCTGGTGATTTTGCATACGCTGTCCAAGGCGTTTGGCGCCGCCGGCACGCGCCTGGGTTACGTGATTGCGGCACCCGAGGTCATCGACGTGTTCGCGGCGATTCGCCAGATCTATTCGGTCAATGTGCTGAGTCAGGCCGCCGCGCTTGCCTGCTTGCGTGCCCGCGAATCGTACACGCCCGTGGTGGCACAGGTCGCAACCGAGCGCGAGCGCGAGCTGTGCGCCCTGCGCGCGATGGCTGCCGAAGGCCTGCCCGTGGAGGTATGGCCGAGCGCGGCGAACTTTGTGCTCGTACGCACGCCGCATGCCACGCGCGTGCGTGAGCGCCTGCGCGACGAGTATTCGATTTTGGTGCGCGACTTTAGCTATGCGCCGGGGCTCGCGGACTGCCTACGCATCACCGTGGGTACCCCACAGGAAAACGACGAGGTGCTGGCTGCGTTGGCCGCGCTGGTGAAGGAGGAGATGTAGATGGGCCGTTATGCCGAGGTGACCCGCAAGACGGGGGAGACCGACATTGTCGTCAAACTCGACTTGGACGGGAGCGGCGTGTGCGATATCTCGACCGGCGTGCCGTTTTTCGATCACATGCTCAATGCCTTTGGCCGCCATGGCCTGTTCGATTTGACGGTGCATGCAGTAGGCGATGTGGAGGTCGACGCACACCACACCGTCGAGGACACGGGCATTGTGCTGGGCGAGGCGTTTTGCCAGGCGCTGGGCGACAAGGCGGGTATTACGCGCTTTGCCGACGCGGTGATCGCCATGGACGAGACGCTCGTGATGGCCGCCGTGGACATTTCGGGTCGCGGCCAGGCCTACTGCGAGCTGCCCGTGCCGACCGAGCGCGTGGGCAGCTTCGATACCGAGCTGGCTGTCGAGTTCTTCTATGCCTTTGCGCGCGATGCCAAACTTACGCTGCACGTGCGCGAGCTGGCGGGCGGCAACTCGCATCACATTATCGAGGCCGCCTTTAAGGCCGTGGGCCGCACGATGCGCCACGCCTGCGAGCTCGATCCCCGCGTGCAGGGCATCCCCAGCACCAAGGGCTCGCTGTAACCTGTCCCTTTTTGGCAGGTTTTGAATGGGAAAAGGGAGGGTCGCGTGGGCGAACCGAAGATCGTGGTGGTCGACTACCACAAGGGCAACTTGTCGAGCGTCGTGCGCGGGCTTGCGCGCGCCGGTGCCGCCGCCTGCACATCGGACGATCCGGAGCAGATCCGTAACGCCGACGGCCTGGTCATCCCGGGCGTGGGCGCGTTCTATGACGCGATCGCCTTTATGCGCCAGAGCGGCGAGGAAGCGGCCGTGCTCGACGCCGTTGCCGCTGGAACTCCGCTGCTCGGCATCTGCCTGGGCCTTCAATTATTTTTTGAGCGCGGCAACGAGGGCGTGCCTGCGGACGAGGGCGCAGTTGCCGACGGCAACACCCCCGAGCAGGCCGGTGGCCCCCGGGTCGATGGTCTGGGCATCATGCGCGGCTCGTGCACGCGTCTTGAGTCGAGCCGCCTGAAGGTGCCGCACGTGGGGTGGGACCAGGTGCACATGACGCCTGCCGGTGCGGCCGATCCGCTGCTCGCCGGTTTTGCCGAGGGCGCCAATATGTACTTCACCCACAGCTATGCGGTGGCCGACGATGCCGATGCCGCCGATGTTCTGGCACGCACGCACTACACGCGGAGCTTCCCGTGCATCGTGCGCCACGGCAACGTGTGGGGCTGCCAGTTCCATCCCGAGAAATCCTCTGCGCTGGGTCAGCGCATTCTTAAGAACTTCGTGAGCATCGTCGAGGGGGCCGGCCGATGATTCTGTTTCCCGCAATCGATTTGATCGGCGGCAAGGTCGTGCGCTTGGAGCGCGGCGACCGGAGCCGCTGCAGGGTATATTCCGACGACCCCGTGGCCGTTGCCCGCTCCTTTGCCGAGCAGGGCGCGAGCTGGGTGCACGTCGTCGACTTGTCCGCTGCCTTTGACGAGGACGAGGACGCGTGTGCTGCCAACTCAGCAGCGATCGAGGCCATCTGCGATGTCGAAGGTCTGTCCGTGGACGTGGGCGGCGGCGTTCGCTCGCTTGCACGCATCGACGAGCTGGCCGGCTACGGCGCGCGTCGCATCGCACTAGGCACGGTGCTCGTGACCGAGCCGGGATTTGCCGAGGTGGCGGCTCGCGGCTTTGGCGAGTTGCTGGTGGCAGATATCGCCGCGCGCGACGGTCAGGTCAAGGTGAATGGCTGGCGTGACGGCGCGGGCGTGGCACTCGACGACGCCGTGGCGCAGCTCACCGAGCTGGGCTTTAAACACCTGGTCTATACCGATATCGCGCGCGACGGCATGCAGACGGGCATCGACGTGGCAGCATATCGCCATGTGGCGCAGGTCGCGGGCTTTTCCGTCGTGGCGTCGGGCGGTATCTCGACACTCGACGATATCCGCGCGCTTGCCGCGGTGGGTGAGGATGCCATCGAGGGCGCCATTACCGGCCGTGCACTCTACGAGGGCAACTTTACGCTGGCCCAGGCGCTGGCCGCCGCCCGAGGGGAGGAGTAGCCCATGCTTACCAAACGCGTGATTCCCTGTCTGGATGTTAAGGACGGCCGCGTGGTCAAGGGCGTCAACTTTGTGAGCCTGCGCGATGCGGGTGACCCGGTGGAGCTGGCCCGCGTCTACGACCGCGAGGGTGCGGACGAGGTCGTATTTTTGGACATTACCGCGACGAGCGACAACCGCGCGACGACCATCGAGATGGCGGCGCACGCGGCCGAGGAGCTCGCTATTCCCTATACCGTGGGCGGCGGTTTCCGCGACTTGGCAGGCATACGGACCATGGTTGCCGCCGGCGCCGACAAGGTGTCGCTTAACTCTGCCGCCGTGCGCGATCCGTCGTTGATCAGCCAGGTCGCCGCGGCGTTTGGTAGCCAGGCCGTGGTCGTGGCGATCGATGCCAAGCGTGTCGGTTTGCCCGGCGCATCCGGTGCCGATAGGTGGGAGGTCTTCACGGCGGGCGGTCGGAACGCTACGGGTATCGATGCGGTGGCGTGGGCCGAGGAGGCGGCTCGTCGCGGCGCCGGCGAGATTCTACTGACCAGTATGGATCGCGACGGCACCAAGGCCGGCTTTGATCTGGCGCTCACCCGTGCCGTGGCGCGCGCGGTGCCGATTCCCGTCATCGCGAGCGGCGGCGTGGGCACGCTCGAGCATTTTGCCGAGGGCGTGATCGAGGGCGAGGCCGATGCCGTGCTGGCGGCCAGCGTCTTTCACTTTGGAACCTTCAGCATTCGCCAAGTGAAGGAGTATATGGCGTCGCAGGGCATCCCTGTGAGGTTGGACTTCTAGTGCTGCGGGCTGCGCTGCGGCTTGCCCAGGCACCGCATCTTGCCGCTCAAACCGTCGCTCGCGTACCAAAGTACGCGTCGCTCCTCTTTCGCGGCAACCTGCGGTACCTGGACAACCCTCGCCGACCTGCGAAGTTTGAATTTGGGGAATTGAAATGAAAGAAATTACTACTCCAGCGGATCTTAAATACGACGCCAGCGGGCTGATTCCTTGTGTGGTTCAGCAGTATGACACCGGTGAGGTGCTTATGGTTGCTTGGATGAACGAGGAGTCGGTGGGGCTGACGCTCAAGACCGGGACCACGTGGTTTTGGAGTCGCAGCCGCCAGGAGCTCTGGAACAAGGGAGCGACGAGCGGCAACATGCAAGCGGTCAAGGAGCTCTGGGCCGACTGCGATAACGATACGCTGTTGGTCAAGGTCGACTCTCCGGGCCCGGCTTGCCACACCGGCAACCGTACCTGCTTCTTTAAGAAACTCGCCTAAGGCGGGCGCCCTGTTGGGCGCTCGGTAAAACGGAAAGGATTGAACTATGGGTGTGCGCACCGCAAATGTTCAGGATGGAAAAATCGGCGAGACGCTGACGGGTCTGGCCGAGGTGATTCATGGTCGTCGCGATGCGTCGCCACAGGAGAGCTACACCGCTCGTCTGTTGACCGACGTCGAGGACGAGCTGCTCAAGAAGCTTGCCGAGGAGGCGAGCGAGGTCATCATGGCCTGCAAGGATAACGATCACGACCACATTCGCTACGAGGCCGGCGACCTGATTTACCATCTGCTCGTAACACTCGAACGCTACGGTATCACCCTCGACGAACTGGCCGGCGAACTCAACGCCCGCCGCCACTAGTCATTGGGGACGTTCTTAAACGACTAGTCGTTTGGGACAGTCTTTGTTGGTGTAACGGAGTCATGGAAGTTGCGGTGAAATAGGGACTGTTTAAGTGCTTCATCAGGCAAAACAATCCCTATTTCACCGCAACTTATGAAGGGATGGCTAGGCGAGGGGCGTGGATTCCCATTCGCCGGTGGGGTGGGGGATATCGAAGGCCCGGTAGTCGCAGTCGTAGGCGTGGTCCTGGGCCTCGCGGATATTCCAGCAGATATCGCAGGCGCGGTGCGCGTCCGAGCCAAAGGTGATGGGTACCTCGGCATGGGCAAAGCAGCGCAAGAGGCCGGTCGCGGGGTAGTAGTCGTCGAGTCCCTTGCGCGGCGCGGCAGTCGAGACCTCAACGCGCCGATTCGTGTCGTGTGCGCATTCTGCCATCTGCCCCCAGAACGGCGCGGGGTCAAAGTCGGGCGCAAACCCTTCCTTCGAAAAGCGCATGACCAGGTCGGGGTGGGCCATCACATCAAAGTTGAGTGAACTTTCGCAAGCACGGCACCAGTCGTCGACATAGCGCTCCCATACGCCGCGCACGCCTAAGTTTTCCCAAACATGCAGGTCGGTGTCGTCGTCGATCCAACCGCAGCGCGAATCGGGCGTATCGGGACGAGCGACGTCCTCTGTTCCCGCCGTGCCCGCAGCGCCGGCCGCAATATCGCCGGGGTCGCCAATCCAGTGCACGCTGCCCAAGCGCACCACGGCGCCCTGGGACCAGTGCTCAACCAAGGGTTCGCAGCCCTCGTACCAATCGCATTCAAAACCGTAGATAAAGGTGAGCTCCGGCGCGATCTGCGCGGCGAGTTTGCGGGCGTCCTCAAAGGCCAGACGATGTGCCGGCAAGTCGCCCTCGATAACCTGCACTTCGCAGTTGGCGTCCATGCTGGCGGGCAGGGTGAGGTGATCGGTCGAGACCATGACGCGGCAGCCGGCCGCAGCAGCGGTGCGAACGTTGTCCTCAAATGAGGCATGGCCGTCCGAAAACGAGGTGTGGGTGTGGCAATCGACCAGCGGGCAAGCAGGCATGGCGGCTCCTTTGCATTTGGCGAATCCGCTCCATTGTAATGGTGCAGCTTTCAACACGCCGGGCACGCCGGAGCTCGAAATCGATTGGAAAGGCTGCGCGCTGTGTGGTGCGGCCTCGCTTGCTCTCAAAACATGTACGTCAGCCTCCAAAAGCTGCAAAAAATGACATGTTTGGAGGCTGGCGTACATGTTTGGGTGAGGCGGTGGAGTGTCGGTTTCTTGCGGACAAGGAAAATCGCGTTCATCGCGCGCCGCCACACTTGCGCCGCCCGCGATGTGCTAGCGTTTGGATGAATAAAACGAGCCCGTGCGGAAAGGATCCGGACCGTATGCAACGTGGAAGTACATCTCCGCTGTCCCGCGAAACCGATGCGCCCGAGACCATCGTCAAGCTGGAATGCGACATCGACGACGCGTCGCCCGAGGTACTCGCCTATGCCGCCGACCGCTTGCGCGAGGCGGGCGCCCGCGAAGTGCACTGGCTGCCTCTCTACTGCAAAAAAGGTCGTCCCGGCTGGCAGCTGCAGGTAATCTGCGCCCGCGAGGACATTGACCGTCTGCAGATGATCATCTTTTTGGAAACCACGACCAACGGCATCCGCCGCCAGGTTATGGAGCGCGTCTGTCTGCCGCGTCGTTTTGAGCAGGTGGCGACGCCTTGGGGCGAGGTGGCCGTTAAAGTAGCCACCCTGCCCGACAACAGCGAGCGCGCGGCTCCCGAGTACGAGGATTGCGCCCGTCTTGCCCGTGAGCACAACGTGCCGCTCCAACGCGTGATGCAGGCGGCTCAGAGCGCGGCACTGCGATTTGAGTAACGCGGCCGGTGGCACGCCACGCCCAGCCCCATCAACCCCACCCGAAAGGACCACCATGAAATACCTTATCGCTTCCGACATTCACGGCTCGGCATACTGGACCGAGCGCCTCTGCGCCGCCATCGAATCCCAGCAGCCCGACCGCATCGTCCTGCTGGGCGACCTGCTCTACCACGGTCCGCGCAACGACCTGCCGCGCGACTACGCCCCCAAGCGTGTGATTCCGCTGCTCAACGCCCTGGCCGACCGCATCATCGCGGTGCGCGGCAACTGTGACGCCGAGGTCGACCAGATGGTGCTCGACTTCCCCGTTATGGCCGACTACGCCACGCTGTTCGACGAGACCGGCCGCGAGCTGTTCCTGACACACGGCCACGTCTTTGGCGCCGGCATGCACAACAGCGTCGACCACGCGCCCGCGCTGCCCGAGGGCTCCGCGCTCGTCTACGGCCACACGCACATCAAGGTTAACGAGGCAAGCGAGGCGCACCCGGGCCTGTGGCTCTTCAATTCCGGCAGCGTGAGCATTCCCAAGGACGGTACGCACAGCTACGGCATCTACGAGGGCGGTGCGTTCCGTCACGTGATCATGGAGGAGGACTAACCATGGCAGAGCACATGGCTCAGCAAAATGCCGAGGGCTCGCGCGATTTGTCCACGTTGGTCGATGCGTCGGCCGAGCTGCAGCATCTGGTGCAGACCATCTGGCGCCTGCGTCAGCCCGACGGCTGCCCGTGGGACCGCGAGCAGACGCACCGCAGCATTGGCAAGAACATGATCGAGGAGGCCTACGAGGCGCTCGACTGCATCGAGGCGGACGACGCGGTTCACCTACGCGAGGAGCTGGGCGACGTGCTCATGCAGGTCGTGCTGCATGCGCAGATTGCTGCTGACGCCGGCGAGTTTACACTGGCCGACGTGGCGCGTGATATCGATGCCAAGCTCATCCGTCGCCACCCGCACGTGTTTGGCGATGTAGATGCCGACAGTTCCGACGAGGTACTCAAGATTTGGGACGAGGCCAAGCTTGCCGAGAAAGCCGCCAAGGACAAGGCCGTGGCGGCGGGCGAGGCCGCGCCCGAGGGCCTGCTCGACGGCGTGCCCACGCATCTGCCGGCGCTGATGCAGGCGCAGAAGGTGTCACGCAAGGCGGCTGCCGTGGGCTTTGAGTGGGAGACGGTCCAGGACGTGTGGGACGAGGTCGCCGAGGAACGTGCCGAGTTTGAGGCCGAGGCCCCTGGCTCGTCCGAGCGCGAGATGGAGTTTGGCGACCTGCTCTTTGCCCTGGTCAACGTCGCGCGCAAAGAGGGGATTGACGCCGAGAGCGCCCTTCGTGCCAGCACGGCAAAGTTCCGCCGTCGCTGGGCCGCGATGGAGCAGATGGCGGCCGATGCTCACGTGGATCTTGCCGAGCTTTCGACCCACGGCCTCAACGACCTGTGGGATGCCGCAAAGGCGGAAGAGTAAGACTGCGGGAACGACAGGCTGACACGCCTCATCGTTCCCGCTAAATGTTTCGAAAAACAAGTGTATCCCTCGGCTAACTTAGGGCATAATGCAAAAAGTGCGACATGGCTAACTTACGGAGGCGCACCGACGGTGCGCGGTCAGCCGGTCGCTTGCATCCACTACGTTTCCAAGTGAGAGGGAGACAACATGAGCGATATTTTGGACGTCTACGGTCGCGAGGTGCTCGACAGCCGCGGCAATCCCACCGTCGAGGTCGAGGTTGTGCTCGAGGACGGCAGCTTTGGCCGCGCAATGGTGCCTTCGGGTGCTTCGACCGGCGCCTTTGAAGCCTGCGAGCTGCGCGATGGCGACAAGGGCCGCTACCTGGGCAAGGGCGTTTCGCAGGCCGTCGAGCATGTCAACAACGAGTGCGCTAACGCCGTCGTGGGCCTCGATGCCTTCGACCAGCGCGCCGTCGATGCCGCGCTGATTGCCGCGGACGGTACCCCTAACAAGACCAAGCTCGGTGCCAACGCCATCCTGGGCGTGTCGCTGGCCGTTGCCCGCGCCGCTGCCGAGTCGGCGGGCCTGTCGCTGTACCAGTACCTGGGCGGCGTCAATGCCCACCTGTTGCCCACGCCCATGATGAACATCCTCAACGGCGGCGTGCATGCCGACAATAACGTTGACTTCCAGGAGTTCATGATCATGCCCGTGGGTGCTCCGAGCTTTGCCGAGGGTCTGCGCTGGTGCGCCGAGGTCTACCACACCCTCAAGGGCGTGCTGCACGAGGCCGGCCTGGGCGGCGGCGTGGGCGACGAGGGCGGCTTTGCCCCCAACCTTAAGACCAATGCCGAGCCGTTCGAGTACATCACCAAGGCCGTGGAGAAGGCCGGCTTTAAGCCCGGCGTCGACTTCATGTACGCCATGGACCCGGCCTCGACCGAGTTCTACAACGCCGAGACCGGCATGTACGAGCTCAAGGGCGAGGGCGTGGAGTACACGAGCGCCCAGATGGTTGATTACTGGGAGAAGCTCGTCGACACCTATCCCATCATCTCCATCGAGGACGGCATGGCCGAGGAGGACTGGGACGGCTGGGTCGAGCTTACCCGCCGCATTGGCAATAAGGTGCAGCTCGTAGGCGACGACCTGTTCGTCACCAACACCGAGCGCCTCAAGAAGGGCATCGAGCTGGGTGCCGCCAACGCGATTCTGGTCAAGGTCAACCAGATCGGCACGCTCACCGAGTCGCTCGAGGCCATCGAGACCGCCAAGGAGGCCGGCTATGCTTGCATCGTGAGCCACCGCTCCGGCGAGACCGAGGATTCCACAATCGCCGACCTGGTCGTGGGTGTCAACGCCGGCCAGATCAAGTCGGGCGCCCCGTGCCGCAGCGACCGTATCGCCAAGTACAACCAGCTCATCCGCATCGAGGACGAGCTCGAGGGCAGCGCGCGCTACGCCGGCAAGGCCGCGTTTTACAACATTCGCTAAACAAGTGGTGCTCGGGGGGCGGGGTTGACTCGGCTCCGCTCCATTTCTGATGGCCGTCATTGGGCGCTGGGCCGTGTGGCTCAGCGCCTTTTTTATGTCGAGCAAAGGCTGTCGAAGGCGGTGCGCGCGCTCGTGCTATAACTAGAATACTTAGCGCAAACAAACCTCAACCGCACAAGGCGCACATGGATCAGATTTACGACAACAGGTACTATTCCGCCGGTTCGCGTGAGCCGTCGCCTCGCCGTGCGCGCACGGTGCAGCTCGGTGGGTCCGCCTACGCCGGCGCCGACCGCTCCACGCAGCGCCCGACAAGTACCTCGCGCCCCAATGCTCATGTGAATACTTCGGCAGATGGACCGGTGCGCCCGGCACGTTCGACACATGCGTCGCGTCCCTCGGCCCAGACGCACGACAGGTCGAGCAGGCCTTCGAGCCGTCTTTCGGGCTCGGACTTTATGCGCTACGCCAACGACAATGCGGTGGTCAAGGCGATCTATGACTTTACGCATGGCTCTCTGCGTCCGCTGTTTATCGGTATCGTGGTGGCGCTGGCGCTCGTGAGCCTGTATTTTCCCGTACGCGACCTGTACGTGGCAAAACGCTCGAGCGACATCTTGGCCAAGCAGGTCGAGATTCGCCAGCAATACAATGATGAGCTGCAAAAAAGCGTCGACAAGCTGCTCTCGGAGGAGGGTATCAAGGACGCGGCGTCCGAGGACCTGGGCCTGGTGATGCCCGGCGAGAAGAGGATTGAAGTGCAGGGCCTGGACGGCGATTCGGATGCCTCGTCGAGCCAGAAGTCGTCGAACGCCAAGAAGGCCAGCGAGGTGGCCAAGGAGATCGAAGAGGTCGGCAAGGACGCGCCGTGGTACATTCAGACGCTCGACATGCTGTTTGGATTTAACGGCGTCGAGGGCCAGACGGTCGTGTCCAACGGCAAATAGCGCCCGGAGGGGAGCCCGCAATGACAAATTGTAAACGCTATAAGGTAGCCGCGATCGACCTGGGAACGGTGTCGTCGCGACTGGTGTTGGCCCAGGTCGAGGGCGGGGCAATCGTGGAATCGTCCAAGCATACCGAGATTACCGATCTGGGTGAGGGCGTGGACGCGACGGGCCGCTTTTGCGAGGCGGCCGTTGAGCGCGTGCTCGCTGCGTGCCGCATGTTTGTGGACGAGGCTCGTGCCTTTGGGGCCGCGTGCATCTGCACCACCTGCACGAGCGCCGCGCGTGATGCGTCCAACGCAGCACTGCTGCTGGACGGCCTGCGCGATCTGGGGCTTGAGCCACAGGTGATTCCGGGCGAGGTCGAGGCACGCCTGACGTTTTTTGGCGTGGCGCACGACTTTGCCGGCGAGCGCATCATTGTTGCCGATTCGGGCGGCGGATCCACGGAGCTCGCGACGGGCGTCTATGCGCCGGAGCGTGGCATCTTTGCGCTAGAAGGGACGCGCTCGCTGGACATTGGCTGCCGCCGCGTGACGGAGCGGTTTTTCTCGACGCTGCCACCCGCACGCGGCGAGCTTGCTGCCGCTGCCGCGTGGGCAGGCGAGCAGTTCGCCTCCTATTTTGAAGGCCTGCCCAGCGACTTTGAGCGCGCCGAGCGTCTGGTCGCGGTGGGTGGCACGGTGACTACGCTGGTGGCTCTGGTCCACGAGCTGGAACCGTACGATTCGAGCTTTGTTCACCTACGCGAGCTGTCGCTGGAGCAGGTCTCGGCCGCTATCGAGCGCATGTCTGTGTTGGACGCGGAAGGTATCGCCGCGCTACCGGGTGTACAGCCCAAACGCGCGGGCGTGATCTTGGCTGGCGCCGTGGTGATCCGCGAACTCATGCGTGCCGGCGGCTACAAGACGCTCACCGTAAGCGAGAACAGCCTGCTCGCCGGTATGGCCGCCACCATCAACGAGACCCTCGACGGCGCGACCCCCACCATCGGCTGGACCCCCAGCCTCAGCGCCCTCTAAATAAGTTGCGGTGAAATACGGACTAAAATCGCCCTTTCGGGCACCAAACAGTCCCTATTCCACCGCAACTCAACAGCCGGCACCTGGGGACAGTCCTTGCGGGGCGTCCCTACAGCGCCTATGCCAGCTTGTCGATTTGCCCAATCTCCCAAAGCGGAATATTGACGAGCATACCCTCGTCTCTATATGCCGCTAGGGAGGTCCTCACGCAACGCTCGAGTTTGAATTTTTCGCAGGCTATTTTCAGACTCTTCGCTTTAAGGTTCTCTGCCGCCTTGACCTCAAGCGGAAGCACGGTTCCCGCATGGTCGATGGCAAAGTCGGTTTCGGCATTGCCAGAGGTAGAGGACCAATACGCGGGATTTTTGCCTTGCAGCAAGAGTTCCTGCGCGACGTATTGCTCGGTGAGCGAGCCCTTAAATTCAGTGAAAACAGCGGGCCCGTTAAGGACGATGGCAGGTGGGAGGTTGGAGAGCGCTCCGAGGATACCGGTGTCAATGCAAAACAGCTTGAAGCCCGAGAGGTCCTCGTAGCTCGAGAGCGGTGCCCTGAGGGCGGAAACGCGCGGCACCTTATGAATGATTCCGTAATCCATGAGCCACTGGAGACTCTCTTCGAAATCGCGTGCGCGCGCTCCGGGACGAAGGGCGCCATAGACAAACTTCTTGTTCTCCTTTGCAAGCTGGCCGGGAAGGGATTTCCAAACCAACCTCATGCGCTCGACGATGCGGGCGGGTGCATGTTTGCCAAAATCGGATTCGTAAGCCTCGATGATTTGCTGCTGAAGCCTTCGGGCTTCGATGAAGTCGCGTGTCTCGGCGAAAGCGGAGACAACTTCGGGCATACCGCCGACAACAAGGTATTCCTTGAGCAAGCGCTCGAGCTTTTCGGTAACGTTTGCCAGAAGGTTCATGTCTGCGGCAAGGATGGCATCGGCGAGCGGGTTGCCGTCGACGGCACGAACGAACTCGGCAAACCCCATGGGACGCATGGTGAGCTGGTCGATTTTGCCGACGGGAAATGACTCGTTTTCGCGTCGGAGCGCGAGGCCCATATAGGAACCGGCTGCCACGATGTGGTATTCGGGTGCAAGTTCGTTGAAGTACTTGAGTGAGGTGATCCCGCGTGGCGCCTCTTGGATCTCGTCGAAGATGATGAGCGTGTCTGCCGGCGTTACGGTTTGGCCACGTAGGAGTTCTATCTGGGAGATGATGCGCTTGGGGCCGAGGTCCCCATCGAACAGCGAGCGTGTGCTCGGCTCGAGCATAAAGTCAAAACGAATGACGTTTCGATACTGCTGGCTTGCGAATTCGTTAAGAAGCCAAGTCTTTCCTGTCTGGCGGGCTCCCCTAAGCAAGAGAGGTTTGCGATTCGCCCTTGATTTCCAAGCGATAAGTTCACTCATAAGCTGTCGCTGCATATTGCCTCCCAACCTTTTCGGATAGTATAAGGCCATATGCGCATTTCCCTTGAAAAATGTGCGAGACAACCACGTCTTTCCATCGAAAATTGTGTAAGACAACCACGTTTTTCCATCGAAAAATGTGGGAGTACCAACTTAGAGCCCCACCGGCGTCCAAAAGAAACGAGCCCGCATCCCCGGGGGACACGAGCTCGTAAAAGCTAAATGGTAGGGGCGGTGGGACTCGAACCCACAATCCTTGCGGCGAGGGATTTTAAGTCCCCTGCGTATGCCAATTCCGCCACGCCCCCGTGAGACTAGAAGTCTAGCACAAGCCGTCCGCTACGCGTTGACGGCCATCGAGTGTTGGCCCGACTTCTCAAGGAACTCTTGGAACTTTGCCTCGTCGCCCTTGTTTTGATACTGCAGGGCCAGCAGGTACTCCAGGCGGCAGCGCTTGACCGGGTCGTCGCCGACATCCTCGAGCATGCGCTCCAGCTCGGGAATGTCGTTGTGGCGCTTGAGGATCATCGTGTCGTACATCAGCTGGCATTCGTGTGCGACTGCCTCGGCCTGACCGCCCTCAAAGCCCTTGATTTCGTGCAGCAACTCCTTGGACTTTTTGCGGTCCTCCTGGCCAACGTAGTAGTTAAAGGCCTTAATGACCAGGTCGACGCGCTGCATCTTGGGCAGGTTGAGTCCCAGCAGCAGGTCGAACATCTCGCTGGCGCGCTCGTGGTCCTCGCGCAGCAGATAGGAGTTCAGGCGCAGGTAGTCGCGGTTGTAGCGTGGGTACAGCATGCTGGTGAGTTTGCCGTCGAGCAAACGATCGAACTCGTCCCACTGCTTGGCGGCCATCAATTGCTGCAGGCGTTTAAACGTGGTGCGTTTTTTGACGCTAAAGAACACCGACACGGCGATGCAGATGATAACGACGGCGGTCCAGAGGGTGCGGGAATCGGGCATTTCAGGGTCCTTAGTCGCTCATAAAGCGAGCGGTATGACAACACGTACTAGATGTATTATACGCAGCGCGCAAGCAAACTGGCATAAAAGCTCATCGAGGCCGAGTGCCATCGCTCGCTGCGGTACACTTACCTAAAGTAAACCATGAAGGGAGACATTACCTATGAAGAAGATCGTTTTGGCTTGCGGTGCTGGCGCTGCTACTTCCACGCTCGTTGCCCAGAAGGTCGCTACTCTGCTCGACGCCAACGGTTATGCCGACAAGTACGAGATCGTGCAGTGCGCCATCTCCGAGGCCAAGGATTACTGCGACGAGGGCGCTGACCTGCTGATCGCCACCACCGTTGCCCCCGAGGGCCTCACCTGCCCGTACGTGAGTGGCGTGCCCTTCATGACCGGCATGAACCGCGTTGCCGCCGAGAAGGCCGTTCTCGACGTCATGGCTCAGTAGGCGCTGACTGCATGAGTGAGCAGAACGCCAACCCGGTAGAGCTCTTTGGTATGCGCGTTGCCCATGTGGGCATTAACGCCACCGACCCGGCAGACGCCCTGGAGATCGCGGAGCTGTTCTCGACGATGATGGGCCTGCCCGTCATCGAGACCCCGGTTTCGTACTTCAACGATTCGCTGGTCGAGATCATGAAGCAGAACGGTCGTGGCACCAAGGGCCACATCGGCTTTGCCGTTAACGACATCGATGCAGCTGAGAAGTGGTTTGCCGAGCGCGGGCTCGAGGTCAACGAAGAGTCGCGCGCGCTGCTGCCCGACGGTGGTACCAAGCTCGTGTACTTTAAGCGCGAGTTCGCCGGTTTCGCCGTGCACCTGTGCCGCGAGTAGCGCACAAGCTGCCATAGCTGGCAAAAAGGGATAGGGTCGCGTGGCCCTATCCCTTTATTTATGCCGAGGGGCTTCCTATCGTGGCAGGCGAATCGTAAAGCGGCTGCCGACGCCCTCGACTGAGGTCACACCGATGACGCCGCCGTGGCTGTCGACGATCCACTTGGCGATCGCAAGCCCCAGACCCGAACCCTGTGCGCCGGCATCGCGCGCGTTGTCGGCACGGTAGAACCGCTCGAACGCGTGAGCTGCGGATTCCTGGTTCATGCCGATGCCCTCGTCCTCAACACTTATGTCGATCGTGCCCGCGCCCGCATCCGGCGTTATGCCAAATGTGACGGTCGTTCCCGCATCCGAGTACTTGGCGGCGTTTTGCACGATCACGCGCAGAGCCTGCTTCACGAGCGCCACGTCGACGGGCGCGTCGCAGCGCGGGTCGCTGGCAAGCGCAGCGTCAGAAGCCAGCCGATACGTGTGCTCGGTATCGATCATCTGCGATTCTTCGCATACTTCGCTGACCAGTGCAGCCAAGTTGGTATGCGCGCGCCGCAGGACCGTGCGCCCGGCATCGCCGCGCGCCAAAAACAGCAGCTGCTCCACAAGCTCTTGCATGTGCTCGCTTTCGGCTTTAAGGGACGCGATGGATTCCGCCAGCACGTCCGGGTCGTCCTTACCCCAGCGGTCGAGCATGTTCACGTAGCCCTGAATCACCGCGATGGGCGTGCGCAGCTCGTGGCTCGCGTCGTTGACAAAGCGCATCTGCTGCAGCTTGGCCTCTTGCATCTGGCGCAGCAGGCGGTTGAGTGCGACCTCGATGCTTGCCAGGTCGGCGTCGCCGGTGGTGACGCTCGGCGAGTCGACGCTTGCGCGCTCGATGGCCTGCTCCAGTGTTTCCATTTTGCCGCCGGCGAGTTGCATGCGGCCGAGTTCGTCCACGCGCAGGGCCAGATCGTTGAGCGGCGCCATGGTGCGGCGTACGCGGCGGGCGCCGCCGAGCATGTTGAGCACGCTGATGACCTGCCAACCCACAACGACAAGGTAGAGAGGCCATAGCGTGACGAGGTCCTGCGCGAGGGGGAAAGTCTTGGTGGTACGCGCAAGCTCGACGGTATAGGTGAGCGTTGTCAGGTCCCAGCCGCGCGCGGGCGTCAGCGTCATGCCGCGAACGGTGGCGCTGGGGATCCATCCTGCGGTAAACGCGCCGTTGGGCAGCGTCTGGTTGTATCCATAGACAAGGATCGCCGCCACAATCACTACTAGCAGCAGGTCGAGCCAAACGTAGCTCATCAGGCGGCGCCACATATAGCTCCAGTTGATGGCGCGGGCGATGGAGGTGACGCGCTTGGCCTCGGCGTTACGCGCGGCAGACATAGCCCACCCCGCGCACGGTTTGGATGATGCGGGCGCCGCCGGCGTCCTCGATCTTGGCGCGTAGATGCGCGATGTGCACGTCGACGTTGTTGGTGTCGCCCATGTATTCGTAGCCCAGCGCTTCGCGCGCGATGCGTTCGCGCGTGAGCACGGTCTCGGCATGCGCCATAAGCAGGGCGAGGACATCGAACTCGCGGGCCGTGAGCGCAATGGGCGAGCCGCCGACCGTGACTTCGCGGCGGTCGGGGTCGAGCGCAACCGAGCCCACGGCGAGCGTGGCGGGGGAGAGCGAGGCGGAAACCTGGGTCGAGTCACTGACCGGGGGCATCGCAGTGGCGCCGACACCCGTGCCGCCTGCCGCGCCCGTCCCGATGCCGCCAACGCCCGAAGCCGCCCGCACGGCCTCCGAGCGCTTCAACGCCACGCGGATCCGTGCGAACAGCTCCTCAATCGCAAACGGCTTGGTCAGGTAATCGTCGGCGCCGGCATCGAGCCCGGCCACCTTGTCCATCACGGCATCGCGCGCGGTGACCATAATCACCGGCACATCCTTGTGCTTGCGGACGCGTCGCAGCACCTCCATGCCGCTGAGCTGAGGCAACAGCACATCGAGCAGAATCAGATCGTAGTCGCGCTCCAGCGCCAGGTCCACGGCGGTGCGGCCGTCGGCGGCGTGCTCCACCTGGTAGCCCTCGTGCTCCAGCTCGAGCGTCACAAAGCGGGCGATTTTCTCCTCGTCCTCTACGATCAGGATTCGTGCCATACGTGCCCCCGTCTGCGATTACTTGTCGTCGTTGAGATTTTGCTTGATGTCGTCCGCGGCGTCGGCGGCGTGATTCATAAGGTTGTTGATGCTGCCGGGCACGTCGCCGTCGCTGTCGATGCGGTAGCGCATGCCAAAGAACAGGCCAATCAGCATCAGCCATATCGTGGCGCCCCAGGCAAACAGCGCGACGATGGGGATCAGGATGGGAATGTTGAGGATGATCGCATCGCGGCGCGTGGCGATAAACTTGGTGTCCAAACTCAGGCGGAAGAGCTTTTTGAGGTACTCCCACACGCTGTCCATCTTCTTGGAGAAGTCGGTCTTTTCGCTCGACTTTTCGTAGGCGGCCTGCGCGGCGACCATCTCGGCCGAGGGCTCGTCGACCGGCGCGGACTCGGTGGCGGCGTGCGCCGATGTGGTCTGCGTCTTGCCCTGCGACTCGAGCCAAATGATGGCGTCAAAAACGTTGCCGTCGGCGGCGTCGAGCGCGGCCTTGGCATCGGTGTAGCTCACGTTGCACTTGGTGCGGATGGTTTCAACTTTTTCGAGGTCGTCCATGACCTGTCCTTTCGTTCGATGGGTGCGAGCGTTGCGTTCGGCGGCCTGCGTTGCGCGGCGCCGCCCCGCCCCTTGTTCGAACTCTATAGTGCAGGTTATAGATTAAGCGATTCTTGAGCCAAGATTAATGTTGGATGAGTTTTTGGGTAGCGGTGGGAAAAGTATTAGACCTCGATAGCGGGGGATGTGGCGCCGGTGCAAAACGGCGTCAAAGGTTGGTCGAGCAGGCGGTTTCTCCATTGATGTCCGCACAGCATGTGACACTTACCCTGCCGCCCCGCTCTGCCGCGGCGGCATGCGTCTGAACAACGACCCTCTAAGGAGTTCGATACCGATGAGTGACAACGCAAAGCATCTCGCAAAGAAGTGCGTTAAGGACGCGGGGCCGTGCCTCGCGCTGTGCGTAGCCGGCGCAGCGGTCGCGCTGCTGGCTGTTCTGGGGCCATTCGACGTGCTCCGAAGTGCCAGTTCCCTGCACGTTTGCATGGCCCTTGCCGGCGCCATGATGACCGGCGGCGTGCTCGATCTGGTTTTTTGGGTGCTTGACCCGTTTGGATGGAAGAACGAAGGGTAAGCCCTAAGGGATGGAAGGGCTGGAACGGTTGGCTTAGTGATCGTGCAGAATGTGGGCTAGCGACTTACAGGGAAGTGATAATCCGATGACGGTCTATGTAACAGGCGATATTCATGGCGGCGCTGACATGCAAAAGCTCCGCGATTGGGAGCTTGGGGATAGCCTGGCGAGCGACGACTATCTCATCATCGCGGGCGACTTTGGCTTTCCCTGGGACTTTTCTACCGAGGAATGTGCCGATATTGCTTGGCTGGAGTCGCGCCCCTACACCGTGCTGTTTGTCGACGGCAACCACGAGCGTTTCGATCACTGGGCGGAACGCCCCATGGAGTTGTGGCACGGTGGGCTGACGCAGCGCCTGTCGGATACCTCGCCCATACGGCGCCTGACGCGCGGCGAGGTTTTTGAGCTCGACGGCTCAACGGTCTTTACCATGGGCGGCGCCACGAGCGTGGACAAGGAATACCGCATTCCGTATTCCAGCTGGTGGCCGCAGGAGCTGCCGGACGAGCGCAACTTTGAGGAGGCGCGGGCAAAGCTCGACAGCGTGGGCTGGACGGTCGACTACGTGATCACTCACACCTGCTCTACGCGCATGCTTTCGTCCACGCTTTATCCAGCGTCCGGCTGGAATTGCCCCTCCGTTGATCGGCTTACGGCATTTTTCGATGAGCTGGAAGACCGCTTGGACTACAAGCGCTGGTACTACGGGCATTTTCATCGGGATACCAACCCGGCCGAGCGTCACACCGTGCTCTACGACTGCATCGTTCGCTTGGGCGACGAACTCCAGCCCTGGGATGTTGCGTAGAGGCGGGGTGGCTGGCTACTCGACCGTTACAGTGATGTTCTCCCGATGCGCGCGGATGACGTCCCAGCTAAAGTGCTCGACCAGCTGCTCGGCGGTACGCGGCGTGGTGTCCGGCGCGATGCCTGTTTGCCCGGCGAGCCATCCCAACAGTGCCTCGGGTGTGCCAAAGCGGGTGCGGAGCTCGCCCAGGTCCAGATCGCGATCGCGCTTGGAAAGGCGGCGGCCGTCCGGTGACATGAGCAGCGGAATGTGCGCGTAGTGCGGCGTGGGCAGTCCCAGCAGATGTTGCAGATAGATCTGGCGCGGCGTGGAACCAAGCAGGTCGCATCCGCGTACGATCTCGGTGACGCCCATGGCAGCGTCGTCGACCACCACGGCCAGCTGATAGGCAAACACGCCGTCGCTGCGGCGCACCAAAAAGTCACCGCACTCGGTGGCGAGTGCTTCGCATTGGGCTCCGTACGTGCGGTCCACGAATTCGATCACGTCGCTGGCGAGGTCGTCGACGGTGGGTACGCGCAGGCGCGTGGCCGGAGCACGCAGGGCACTGCGGCGGG
Organism: uncultured Collinsella sp.; assembly: GCA_900547715.1. GTDB lineage: Bacteria > Actinomycetota > Coriobacteriia > Coriobacteriales > Coriobacteriaceae > Collinsella. Next base: position 23,962 of record URHU01000015.1, read on the forward strand.
TGATTTCATCAGCAGAAAGACCTCTGCAGGCGCCGCGGTAGATGGGCGTGCCGTCGCTGGCGTGCGGCGCGCTCGCAGCGTGGAGCTCGGCGCGCGTGCAAAAGCAGGGATAGGTGAGGCCGGCGTCTTGTAGCTGGCGCAGGGCGCTTTCGTACAGGTCTAGACGATCGTGCTGATAGTAGGGGCCTTCGTCCCACTCGAGCCCCAGCCAGGCCAGGTCGTCAATCAGTTGAGCGGCAAGCTCGGGGCGCTTGCAGCGATCGTCCAGGTCCTCGATGCGCAACACGATGCTGCAGCCCTGGCTGCGGGCCGAAAGCCACGCACACAGGCAACTGAACACGTTGCCCAGGTGCATGCGGCCCGAGGGCGACGGGGCAAAGCGGCCCACGACGGGCGCGAGGGCGGGGGCGAGCTTGCTGTTGGACGCCGTCGACGTGGCCACGGCGTGTGTTGCTATGTTGCATGCGTTGATATCCATGCGGACGAGTATAGCGCGGGGTGAGGTGGGGGGCGTCGTCGATGCTCGCGAGTTGCCGAGGCTGCGTGTTGTGCGCGGCGGGCACCGACTCAACACCTCGATTACCGCCCCAAGCTCAGCCCCTTCAACCCCTCAAACGACAGAAACCCCGGCAGCTCTTCGCAACTGCCGGGGTTTCCGCGGAAAAGGGGGACATGATCCTCAAGCGAACGGCAAAGGGGCAAACCGTTTTCGCTCAACTGCTTTATGCCCCTTGCTCGCGGACTCAATCAGTGCACGTGCGGCAACACAAAGCCGCTACACCTGTGACGGAGCTGTGAAGTGGTATCTATTGCTGGCGCAGGCCATGCCAAGGGTGTCCCTAATGACTGGTCATTTAAGAACGTCCCCAATGACTGGCTGTTGGGGTGCGGGTGTGACTTTCATCCCGTTTGGCGCTCCGGTCGCCTAGATGTTCGTCATGCGTACCCGCAAACGTGGGACAATGGTGCTGTTGGTTTTACAGACAAAGGATGTGCCCATGAACACCCTCGCCGCCAAAGTCAGCCGGCAGCGCCACCTGTTTGCGCGATTCGCTTCCGTCTGCGTGCTCGTCACGCTTGCGTTGTTGCTGCTGCCTGTCGCCGCGCACGCCGACGGCTACTCCATGACCCAAACCTATATCGGTGCCACGGTCGAGGCCGATGGCTCGCTGAGTGTTGTCGAGGGACGCCAGTTTGATTTCGACGACGACATCAACGGCGTGTTTTGGGAGATCAATACGGGCTCCAACCAGCAGGGCGGCACGGCGGGCGTCGACGTGCTGAGTGTCGAGGAAGAGGACACCGCGTTTAACAAAGTCGATAGCGCGAACAAGGGCGACTCTGGCGTCTACACGGTCGAGCAGACCGGTGACGGCGTAAGGATTAAGGTGTTCAGCCCTCACGAGAGCGGCGACAGCGCAATCTACTACGTGAGCTACACCATGACCGGTGCGGTTATGAACTGGGCCGATACCGCCGAGCTCTACTGGAAGTTTGTGGGCGACGGCTGGTCTGCGGATTCCGATGACGTCGAGATGGAAGTGCGCTTCGCAAATGCCGCTGCCGGGACGGCGGCCGTCAAGGGCGATAACTTCCGCGCATGGGGCCACGGTCCGCTGACGGGCGACGTGTCGCTCGATGAGGGCGAGCCCATGGTCACCTATACCATTCCCTGCGTGCATCAGGGCGAATTCGCCGAGGCGCGCATCGCCTTCCCCAGGGACTGGGTGCCGCAGCTTGCCGCCTCGGGCGAAGAGCGCATGTCAACGATCCTGAGCGAAGAGAAGGAATGGGCCGACGAAGCTAACGCCCGCCGCGCTCACGCTCGCATGATTGCCAATGCACTTGCCGTGCTAAGTGTTGTCGCGGCGGTAGCCTTTACCGGCACAATCGTTGTGCTCAAGCTGCGCCGTCGCAAGCCCAAGCCGCTTTTCCAGGACGAATATTTCCGCGATGTGCCCTCGGCCGACCATCCCGCCGTGCTTTCGGCCCTCATGAGCTGGAACGAGGTGCCCGATCAGGCATATATCGCCACGCTCATGAAGCTCACTGACGACCGTGTGATCAAGCTGGAGCAGGCGACCGTGACCAAGGCCAAGAAGGGTCTGTTGGGGCGCGAAAAAGAAGAGCAGACGTATCGCGTGACGGTGAGTGATGCGGGCTGGAAGTCGGCCAAGGGCATTGACCGCATGGTGCTCAAGGTCTTCTTTGCCGGTGCTAAGCCCGACGAGAACGGTGACCGTTCGCGCACGTTCGACGAGCTGCAGCACTACGTCAAGCAGCACGCTACACCCGTGGGCGACAAGCTCGAGGACTATCAGAACACCGTTAAGGGCAAGCTAGCCGATAGCGAGTACGTTGCCTCGGACGGCATTGTCGCAATGGTGTTTTGCCTGGTTCTTGGTATTCTGATCGCCTGTGTTCCCGCGGGATCCATCTTCTTTACCGACGGCGCGCAGGCGAACATTGTCGCCGCGGTTATCTCGGTGCCGATTGTGCTGGTGGGTATTGGCGTGGGGCTTACGTTCCGCCGCTTTACGCCGGAGGGTGCCGAGGTGGCGGCCCGCTGCAAGGCGCTCAAGCATTGGCTCGAGGACTTCACGCGCCTAAAGGAAGCCGTTCCCGGCGATCTGGTCCTGTGGAATAAACTTCTGGTGATGGGTGCGGCGCTGGGCGTTTCGAAGGAAGTCCTGCGTCAGCTTGCCGAGGCTGTTCCTCCCGAGGTGCGCGAGGCCGACGGTTTCTACGACAATTACCCCTGCTACTGGTGGTACTACCATCATTACGGTACCGAGTCGCCGCTCGATTCGTTTAACGACTGTCTCTTATACACATCTGACGCTGCCGACGATCTTACGCGTGTAGA
>URHU01000016.1:0-26474 GCA_900547715.1 uncultured Collinsella sp.
CTGTCTCGTGGGCTCGGAGATGTGTATAAGAGACAGCATAAAGACCACGCGGTCGGACACCGTGCGGGCAAAGGCCATCTCGTGCGTGACGACCACCATGGTCATGCCGTCGGCAGCGAGCTTGCGCATGACCTCGAGCACCTCTCCCACGATCTCGGGGTCAAGTGCGGAGGTCGGCTCGTCGAACAGCATGATCTGCGGATTCATGCACAGGGCGCGGGCGATGGCAACGCGCTGCTTTTGGCCGCCGGACAGGCGACCCACGGCAGCGTGCGCGAACTTTTCGAGCCCCACGCTCGTCAGATGCTCCATCGCAATTTTTTCAGCCTCGGCCTTGCTCATCTTCTTGAGCGTGACGGGCGCGAGCGTGCAGTTGTCGAGCACATCCATGTTGTTGAACAGGTTAAAGCCCTGGAACACCATGCCGATGTCCTCGCGGAGTTTATTGATGTTGCAGCGCTCGGCCGTGAGGTCCTGGCCGTGGAACCAGATATGGCCCGCGTCCGGGGTCTCGAGCAGGTTGAGGCAGCGCAAGAAGGTCGACTTGCCCGAGCCCGAGGCGCCGATGATGGTGACGACCTCGCCGGGATTGACAGCGAGGTCGATGCCCTTGAGCACCTCGAGCGAGCCGAAGCTCTTGCGCAGGCCCTCGACGCGGATGAGCGGCTCATTGATCTGTGCGGCGGCCGCAACGCCGGTAATGGCGGTATCTGCCATGATGATTCTCCTCGTCTTAAGCCTAGTTAGAGCTGGGCAGCGTGGCAGGAGCCTCGGCGCCGAGCTTTTTGCCAAAGGCCTCGAGCAGGCGGCTCGCCACGAGCGTCAGGATCAGGTAAACCACGAGCGCCACGCAGTAGACCTCCATCTGGCGGTAGTACACGCCGGCGACGGTGGTGGTGGCGTACATGAGGTCGAACACGCCGATGACCGAAAGCACCGACGAGTCCTTGATGTTGATGATGAGCTCGTTGGTGAGCGCCGGAATCGCGTTTTTAATGCCCTGGGGGAACACGACTTTGCGCATGGCTTGCCACTGCGACAGGCCCAGCGAGCGCGCCGCCTCGGCCTGGCCGGGATCGATGGACTCGATGCCGCCGCGCAGGACCTCCATCATGTAGGCGGTGGAGTTGAGCGAGATGGTGACGAGGCCGGCGGTAAAGGTGCTCCAGATCTGGTTGGCCTGGGCGGTCTCGAAGCCCATGCCGCGCAAAACGGTGAAGCCCGCGTAATAGATGAGCAGACCCTGGACCATCATGGGCGTGCCGCGCACGATGGTGGAGTAGACGGTCGCAAAGCCGCGGCCGATACTCTTAAAGAAGCGCACCAGGTCGTTGTCCACGCGGTCGAACGTCTGAATACGCAGGAACACAAAGAGCAGTGCCAGGAAGAATGCGATGACAGTGCCGAAGGTGGCAAGCGCGATGGTGATCTCGATACCGCGAATGAAGAAGTCCCCGCTCTTGTAGGTCATGTAGACCAGGCTCGACAAAAAGTCGCTGGGGTTGGAGTCCGAGACAATGCTCACCTGCACCAGATCGATAAACGACATGACGCAGCGGTCCACGAAAAAGATCGCCGCGATGGCGACCACGACGTAGCTGCCCAGGCGTGCGCCACGGCGGCAACGCTCGGAGGCGAACGGCGACGTTTCGCGATAGTCGTTCCAGTGCATGAGCTTGGTGACCAGCGCCGCCGCCGACACGACGAGCCAGGCCCAAAGAATCGCCCAAAGGCAATCTTGGAACACGCCCGTGGGGGCCAAGAAGCTCAGCGGCGTGGGGTTGCGCTGGCTAAACGCCAGGCCGAGCGCCGCGATAACGCTCGTGCCCAGGTATACATAACGGTGGTCGGCCTTGATAAAGGAGGCCAGGCGATTAATGGTTTTCATGCTGCCTCCCTATGCCGGCTGACGGTCGAGGCACGCGTCCCACATTTGGTCGCGCTCCTCTTGGCTAATGCCCTTGAGTGTCTTGTCGATGAGCTTAAGCAGCTTGTCCGAGCCCTTGCGGCAACCGACATTTGCCGCGACCTCCTGCTTAAAGCCCTCGCCCTCGGCAAAATGGATCGGCACGATACCCGGGTTTTGGGCCATATAGCCCTTCTCGTTCTCGGTGTTGTAGGTCACGGCGTCGCAGGTGCCCTGCAGCAGGTTCGAGAACACCGTGGGGACCGAATCGACCGGGTTTTTGTGCACAACGCCCGGAATCTCGTCGATGACGGTATCGAGCATGGTGTCCTTTTGGCCGAGCACCGTAGCGCCGCTAAAGTCGCTGAGCTTGGTCGCGTTTTGGTAGGGCGAGCCCTCTTTTACGAACAGGCCAAAGTAGCCGATAAAGTACGGGTCGGAGAAGCCGACGGACTCCTCGCGCTCGGGCGTGGCGCTCATACCGGCGATGATGAGGTCGATTTGGCCGTTGTTGAGCGAATCGATAAGACCCGAGAAGCTCTGCTTGACGGCAACGGGCTCGCCGCCGAGGGCCTTGCAGACGATCTTGGCGATCTGCACGTCGTAGCCATCGGCATAGGCGCCCTGCACGTTGTCGATGGGGATGGTGTACTCGCTGGCTTCGGAGACCTGCCAGTTGTACGGGGCGTAGGCCGCCTCCATGCCAATGCGGATCTTGTCCTTGCCGATCACGGAATCGGACAGGTCGTCGCGACCGCCGCCCGTCGTGGGCTGAACCACTTTGAGCGTGGACGGACGCTGACAGCCGGCGAGCGCGCCGGCGACGACGGAAGCGCTCGCAGCGAGAGCGCCACCCAAAAAGATGCGACGGCTGCATACCGGCTGGGTCTGCGCATCGCACTGTTGGGGAGAATGCATAATCTGCCTTCCCTGTTGAATCGTATGCTGACGACTTAACAGGATACCGCTCAGCGCTATCTCCAGCAAATGCATATATAAATGCATATATGCAAGTTTACGAACTGAAAATGATTGGTAGTCGTTGGGGACGTTCTTAAACGACTAGTCAAACAAGAACGTCCCCAACGACTAGGCATGAAAAAGGCAAGGCATAGACCTTCTGGTCATGCCGTGCCTTTTGAATGACAAATTGTCGCTCTGGGTGTCGCGCAGCGTCGACCGGCCCGCCGTTCATTAGAACGGCGGAACCTCTAGAGCAGGGTGACGCTAAAGCTACGTTTATCGGTAGCGCCGGGAGCCAAGGTGATGGTGTTGACCTTGTGCTCAAAGACGTCGTCCTCGGTGTCCATGGTGGTGTGACCGGTCCAGGGCTCGAGCGCCACAAACGGAGCGTCGTTGGCGGCAGACCACACGCCGATGTACTTAAAGCCCTCAAAGTCGATCTTGACGCCGTGGCCCGACTTGCGGCCGCGCAGTGTGAGCGTGGAGCCCGGGGTATCGGTGAACATGATGGCGTCGTTATCGAAGCTGCGGTGCGTGATGGGCAGCACGTCCGAATTATCGGGAGCCTTGTAACTACCCTCGAACGTCATAAGACCGTCGGGCGTGATGATGGGAGCCTCGTTAGTCCAAGCCTCGGTAAATGCCAGCTCGTAATCCTCGAATGCCTCGTCCTCAGCACCGGGAGCCGGTACGTTAAACGCAGGGTGGCCGCCCACCGAGAACGGCAGGTCCACGTCGCCGGTATTGGTGACGGCAAAGGTCTGGGTAAGTGTGGCGTCACCAGTCAGGGCATAGGTCATGTTGAGCTTAAAGTGGAACGGGAACGCCTTGAGCGACTCGGGCGTGTCGGTGATCTCGTACGTTACCGAGGAGCCGTCCTCCGAAACCTCGACCAGCTTGTGCTCGACGATGCGCGCGAGGCCGTGGCGCGGCATCTCGCAGGTGCCAGCCGCAGACGTCGCCGTGTTGTTGCGCAGCGAGCCCACAATGGGGAACAGGATGGGCGCATGCTTGCCCCAAAAGGCGGGGTCGCCCTGCCACAGATACTCGTTGCCGTTGAGGGCAAGGCTCGTGAGCTGGGCGCCCATGGAATCGATGGCCGCGGTGAGGCCGCCGCGCTTGATGGTAGTGACGGTAGACATGCTACTTCCTCCAAAAGTAAACAATAGTGTCGAGGGCTATTGTCCCACTCTTGGCGGCGGGGTTGAGCGACAGGCGCAGTTATTGAGCAATAGCGTAAAGGTCAAACCCGCCCTGCGGAGTGCTATCGACCGTATCGGGCGCCTGCGAGTTAAAGCTCACGGGAACCATGCGCTTTGAGGCACGGAAGCGCGTGCCGTCGGTGGCGACGGGCGGTTCGTCGACGGTGAGCTCGTAGTCGCCGGGCTTGAGCTCGATGCCGTCACCAGCGGAATTGACGTATTGATACTCGTCAATCGTCTGCCCTTTGAGCGTACGCCCCACGATGTGGATGAGCATTTGGCTGTCGCCACGCGCGGTGTCCCACATCGCGCCGTCCTTGACCTCGACCGACACATGTACCGAGCGCGTGCGGCTGAGCGATTGCTCGACAGACATCTCGACCTTGGCGGCGTCTTGACGCTGCTGCTCGACATGGCTCCAAACGCTACCGATTGCCGAGCAGGCGATAACGCCGGCCATGAAGGCGATGAGGATGGGGCCGAGCGGAGAACGGCGGCCCGCGTCTTCCTCACGAGCCAGGTCGGGGCGATGTGTGGGCGCAGGCGCCTGGGCGCCTTGCGCGGGCACGTCGAGAATGCTGAAGGATGCCGTGCTGTCGGGGTCGATGGTGTGACGCGGCTGCGGGATCTTTGCCGGCGAGATGGACATGTCCGCCGGCTCACCGAGTGTGGCCGTGGCATCGGCCTTAGCCTCATCGGCCTCGGCTTGGGCCCAAGCCTGCTCAAAGGTCAGGGGCTCGGCGGCATCGGAGGCGGCATCAGGCTCGACAGCGGCATCGTTGCCGGTCTCGTCCTCGTCGCTCGACACGTCACGCGACGCGGGCTCGTCCCACTCCTCGTCCGGAGCCTCGCCCTCGCTATACCACCATTCAAAGTTATCGATATCCATACGGGGCGCCCCTTAGGCCTCGCAAATAAACACTCGCTAGTCTTATACCCCCAGACGGCACCGAAGCTCACCCGCGCCGGACACGAAAACCGTCACAACATTCGACGTTTTTCCTCGTTTTCGAGATTTTCATCGAATGTTGTGACGGTTTAGGCGGCAGCCACGCCGCGAATGTGACAAAGAGACTGTCCCTTTGTCACATCTGGAGGGTAACGGGGATTTGGATGCAGCAAAAGTCCTCTTGGTGGGACTCGTCGTAGCTCGTGGTATCGAGGTAGCAAAAGTCGAAAGCGTTGCCAACGGGCTGGAGCGCGTGCTCGTCCATGCAGGCAACGATGGCGCGGATGCCCTCGGGCTCGTACGGCATACCCCAGCGGCTCATGCACAGGTATGTGCCCTCGGGCAGCACTTCGATGCCGATCTCTGCCAGCTCGGCGGGATCGCTCGGCAGCAGTTCCTCGACACCGCGCGGCAGCACGGCAAAGGAGCCCGCGCCGGCGATAGGGTCGTCGGAATGCAGCGCCTCACGACGCAGCATGGCACCCCAGCCGCGCATAGGGCGCGTGCCCGTCAACGCACGCATGCGCAGGATGGCCCGCATGAGCGTGGGGTGAAGCATCGAGCGGCCGCGCTCGATATCGCCTGGAAACTCCTCAAAGACCACGAAGCGGCGCTCGAACTGCTTGAGCTCCGGCTTGCCCTCGCGCTCGCGCCAGTAAACTGCCTCGTCGTAAAAGCTCAGACGCTCCTGCACGCTCGCACGCTCGGCTTTGAGCCCGGCAATCTGCTCGTCGAGCGCCTGCACCCGCGAGCGCAGGTGGTCGGTCATCTCGCTAATGTCGAACGTCGAGGCTAGGCGGTCGATCTCATCGAGTTCGAGCCCTAGGTCGCGCAGCATGCAGATCAGACGCATGAGCGGGATCTGCGTGGGCGAATAGAAACGGTAGCCTTTTTCGTTAACCACGGCGGGCTTAAACAGGCCGATCTTGTCGTAGTAGATGAGCGTTTGGCGCGAAACGTTAAACAAACTCGCCATCTCGCTAATCGCATACATGCCCGTCTGCATAGGTCCTCCCGACACATCCTTTTTGCGCACAAAGCCCGCCGCCCACAGGGGCAGCGGGCTCAAACACTACTCGTATCCTACCCTAAAGACGCCTATGACCAGCGCTTATAGTTTGCGCATGACACGCCGACGGCCTCGAGCGCCTTGGCGGCGATGTGGTGCACCGCGTCATCGAGCGTGGCGGGGCCGTTGTAAAACGTGAGCATGGGCGGCATGAGCATGACGCCCGGTACGCGCGCAAGGCGCGCTATGTTGTCGACATGAATGGCGCTGAAGGGCGTCTCGCGCACCATGAGCACCAGGCGGCGCTGCTCTTTCATCTGCACGTCGGCCGCACGCAGCAACAGATTGTCGCTGTAGCCGCTCGCGATGCCGGCGAGCGTCTTCATGGAGCACGGGGCCACGATCATGCCGTCGACCGGATAGGTGCCGCTTGCGATGGCGGCGCCGATATTCTTGTTGTCGTAGACCACATCGGCATGCGTGGCATACTCGTCGAGCGTCATGCCGAGCTCCTGCTCGATGGTGATCTCTCCCCCGCGCGTGACGACAAGCGCCGACTCGGCACCGGCCTGGCGCAGGCATTTGAGGCACTCAAGACCCAGCGCGGCACCGCTAGCGCCAGACACGCCAACGACAATGCGACGGGGACGAACAGAAGACTCAGGCATGACAACTCCTTGACTAATTGGTAGGGCTACTTACTAGAAAGCGAGCTCTGCAGCCCACTTGTCCTTGTCGATCTCCATGAACTGCGAGCGAATGAAGTTCTTCTTGAGGTCGAACGGGACCGTGCAGTCGAAGATGGCCTTGCAGGCGATGCCGTGCTCGCGGATCGTGGGGTCGAACGCGGGGTCGTTGGACGGATCGAGCACGTGGCAGTGGCAACCGGGGATGGTGATGAGGTCCACGTCGGCCTGGAAGCGCGTGGTCATGGCCCACATCACGTCGCTCATATCAAAGATGTCGACATCCTCGTCAACCAGGATCACATGCTTGAGTTCGGAGAATGCCGAGAAGGCGAGCATGGCGGCGTTGCGCTGGCGGCCCTCGTCATTTTTGCTCGACTTCTTGAACTGCATGATGGCAACGAACTTGCCGCCGCCGCAGGGGGCAGCGTGAACATTGAGCAGGCGGCCCGGGATAGCGGTCTCGACCATCTTGTAGATGGAAGCCTCGGTGGGGATGCCGGCCATGGAAACGTGCTCGTGCGAAGGGCCGATGCAGCTCTCCATGATGGGGTTGACGCGCGTGGTGACGGCGGTGATCTTGATCACCGGGCAGACCTTGGCGCCGCCGGTGTAGCCGGGGAACTCGGGCATGGCGTAGCCGTGGCCGTTGACGTCCTCGTTGATGGTCTCGTCGTGCATGAGGTAGCCCTCGAGTACATACTCGGCATTGGCGATGCACTTCTGCGGAACGGTGACGCAGTCGGCAAGCTCGACGGCGTGGCCGCGCAGGGCGCCGGCGATCTGCAGCTCGTTGAAGCCGAGCGGCGTGGTGGGAGCCTCGAAGCCGCAGCACATGTACACGGCGGGGTCCAGGCCGATGGAGATGGAGATGGGCATGTCCTCGCCGCGCTGGCAGTACTCGTCAAAGAACGCGCCCAGGTGACGGCTGCCGGGAGTAATCCACATGGCGAGCTTGTCCTTGTCGACGCAGGAGAAGCGGTGGATGGTCACGTCGGACTGGGAGCCGTCGGAGCTCGTGCCGTAGGCGAGGCCCATGGTGATGTAGGGGCCGCCGTCGACGGGCGTGTTGGTAGGAGCGGGAACGATCTTGCGCAGGTCAAAGCCCTCGTCGGTCGCCTTGTACACGACCTCCTGGCAGTCGACGTGCGCACCCTCGGCGATCTGCTCGGGGGCGATCAAGTTCTCGAAGCGCTTGCCGATTTCGAGGCCCAGGTGCTCCTCGTCGAGGTCGAGCAGGGCGGCAACGCGCTTGCGGCTGGCAAGCATGCCGATGCAGACCTTGGCATCGTCAAAACCCTTGACGTTGTTGAAGACCATCGCCGGACCCTCTTTGGTCGGACGCATAACGGTGCCGCCGGCACCGACGTGGCGATAGACGCCCGAGACCTCGGCATCGGGATCGACCTGGGTGTCGGTCTCGAGCAGCTGACCCGGCATCTCGCGCAAAAAGTCGAGCGCGGAGCGCAGGTCGTGGATCTGGGAAGCATCGGTAGTGGACATAGCATGCTCCTTTCGGGAGAGTGCCCGGCGGCGGGAGTGCCGCCGGGCTGGGGAACGTAGTGGGGCCACGTCGCTCATGGATGGGGCGCTCGGGCACTCGCAGTTCGAGCACTCGACTGCTTACAGCCCAAGCGCTCGACCGCTTACATCAGGCCAAAGAGGTGGAACCAGGCGGCCTCGACCAGCACGACGATAAAGACGACCACAGTGAGGGGAATGCCCATGCGCATAGCCTCTTTGGAGGTGTAGCCGCCGGCGTCCTTGCCCTCGCCGATAAGGATCGGCAGGTTATGGAACGGCAGGATGTAGTGGATGTTGATGGACGTGAAGACGATGAGTGCCACGGCAAGCGGGCTCACGCTGGAGCCGGCCGCGAAGCTGATGAACGCCGGCACGCACACGCCAAGCACGGCCATAACCGAGCCCATGAACATGTGGATGATCATGGAAAGCGCGGCGACAAGCAGGGCGAACAGGAAGATGTTCTCGGGCACGGAGCTGGGAAGCACGACATCGGCGATCCAAGCGTTCATGCCGGTGGCACCGCCCACGGAACCCACGGCCATGGCGGCCGTCAGGAACATGAGGGACTTGATGTCGACAGCGTTCCAGCTGGCGGGGGTGAGGACCTCGCCGATGATGGGCATGGCGAGAGAGACGCCGATGGCAAGTGTCGCCCAGCCGATGTAATCGCCCGAGACGGTGAGCCACAGCGCGATGGCGATGACAAGCCACACGATGGTGCGGATCTCCTTGACGGAGAGCTTGCCGAGCGCGGCCTGCTTGGCCACGATCTGCTCGCGATCGTAGACGAGCTCCTTGCTGGGCTTAAAGAGGAAGAGGCCCAAGAACAGGGTGCACAGCAGCGCGACCAGCATGGGCACGCTCATGTACAGGAACCAGTCGATAAAGGATGGGCTCATGCCGCCGGCCTCGGCGCTGTACTGCGCAACGAGCGGGTTGAGCGTGGAGTCGCCCGTCAGGAAGAACATGGAGCCCGGGGCGGCAGCGGCAAACACGAGGAAGCCGAGCTTACCCTTGTCGTCGTCACCGTAGCCGGCGGACTCGGCGATGACCGAGACGACGGCGAGGATGAGGAAGGCGCGGGGGAACGGATGCGGGATCAGCAGCGACAGCACAAAGGTGAGCGCGAAAATCGAGATGATGAGCGACTTGGCATCGCGCACGAACTTGAGCATAAAAGCATAGGCGATGCGCTCGCCCAGGCCCGACTCCTTGACCGCGCTGGCGATGAGGTAGGCGCCGATGACGAGCCACATGGTGGCTTTGGTCCACGAGCTAAACGTGGAGGCGACCGTCGCCGAGATGCTCGCGGCACCCGTGTCGTCCACGCACACCTTGAACAGAACGAGCAGCGCGCAATAGAGCAGGCCCACAAAGCCCGGCTGTGCCACGCCACACGCCCAGAACACCACCGTGGCGAGCGTCAACGCCAGACAGGTCTGACCGCCGACCGTAAGCTCGACCGTCGAGCTCAGCTCCGCCAAAGGAAGAAACTTCACCAGCAAAAAGACAACGATACCCAGCACAAAGCCAATTTCGCGCTTGGTGATCTTAAACGCCTTCTTTTCCGCTTCCATCTCCCCACCTTTCTTGTTGGGGGCGCTCCGGATTCGCGGCCACGTTGCCACTTAAAAAGGGGCGCCCGTTATCGGACACCCCTTACGTTGCGCTGTGTTGTGGCAATACAGTCAAGCGGGATTTTTGGATGAGAAGCGATCCTCTGGACAAAAAGCGTCACAACATTCGACGCTTTTCCTCGTTTTCGAGATTTTCATCAAATGTTGTGACGGTTTGGATGTGGCAAAGGGACTGTCCTTTTTCGCATAGCGAGGGCTGCGCGGATGGAGGGGACCTCCAGAGCCTCGCGGAGCCAGGGGGCCAGCTGCTCGGGGTGACCCTGCAGGTAGCCTTTAAGCTCGGACGGGGCCACGCGGCGCACTTCCGAGATCTCCTCTTGGTTGATATGCAGCTCGCCCGGCTCAACATGGGCAAGGTAGACCTCGCACCATTCGCACTCGCAGCGGCCGTCGCCGTGGTCCTCGCGGTACACCACGTGTCCGAGGTGCTTGAGCTGATCGGGCTCGCGCGTGATGCCAAGCTCTTCGTTGATGCGACGTGCCGTGGCGGCCGCGACGTCTTCCCCGGGGAGCGGATGGCCGGCACAGCTATCGGCCAGCACCCCGCCCCACAGGCGTTTGAGCGGACTGCGACGACAGAGCAGCAGGCGCGCGTCTTCGCCCTGGCCCTCGACCAGAAGCGTCAGAAATGCCTGATGCAGGATTCCCTCGCCGGTATGGGCCTCGATGCGGTCGACGGGGCCAAGCGCCTCGCCGGTCGCGGCATCGACCGCCACGACCTCGGCGCCTGCGCTGCCCTCATCCCAGCCGGCGCGCAGAATGCGGGCTGCGGCCTCCTCGAGCGCGGCGATGAGTTCCTTGGTGGTATCGAGCATGCGCCGCAAGTCGTCCGCGGTCGCGTTCTCCACATGAAAACCCGTGCTTGCAACTACCGGCACGCCAAAGCGCGTGGCCAGCGCCGCCGCAATATCGTGCGCCGGGATCTCGTCTCGATGGCACGGAACGGCCAGGATGCTCACCGTCGCCGTACGGCCGGGCTCGGGGCGAGGAATGGCCTGCGCCGTGGCGCCCAGGTGCGCAAACTCCGGCGAGCAGGCGTACACCGCCATGCCTCGCGGCGTCACCGTCAACTGGGCCTCGAGCGCAAACTTGCCCTCGCCCACTACAACCTTTGTCGTGTGCATACCCATAGGATCTCCTGTCGCCCGCAATGTACCTGAGACCATCTTCGCCTGTATTGCGACTATACAGGCAAGCGCAGCCTGCGACAAAGGAGACAGGCACCTGACACATTCTGTTAGAGTTGCAGGGATTGAATCCCGCTTATTCATGCGACATTGGAGTGACAACCTTGACCGCCGCAACCACGCCTAAAAGTAAGTCAACCGCCGCCGCGCTCTCCCCCGCGCGCACCAGGCTCTGCCTGGCGCTGCTCGTGCTGCTGGGATTCTCGCTCGGCTGCTCCGAGTTCGTGGTCATCGGCATCGAAAGTGACTTGGCGACGGAACTCGGCATATCGCTTGCCGCTGCGGGCCAGCTCATCAGCGTTTTTGCACTGGTCTACGCCATCGCGACGCCGGTGCTTGCGCTCAGCACGGGGCGCTTCCGTCGTTACCAGCTGCTCGTGTGCTACAGCATTATCTTTGTGCTCGGCAATCTGGTCATGGCGTTGGCGCCCAACTTCCAGGTACTGTTTATCTCGCGCATTGTCCTGGGATCCGTCTCGGGCGCACTGCTCGCCGTGGGCGTGACGTACATCCCCGAGCTGCTGTCCCCGCAGCAAACTTCGCTTGCCATCTCGGTCGTGTACGGCGCGTTTTCCGTGGCGATGGTCTTTGTGACCTCGATTGGCAAGTTTGTGGCCGACACGCTCGACTGGCGCGTGGCCATGTACGGTACGCTGACCTTTGCCGTTTTGATCTGCGGAGCGCTCGTGGCGTTTATGCCGCGCGCCGGACAGACCGACGAACCCGCTACCTTCCGCGAGCAGGCGGGTCTGCTACGCGAACCGAGCATCATCACCGGCATGCTCATCTTTTTGTTTGGCGTGGGATCGGTCTATGTGTTCTACGGCTACGTGACGCCTTATCTTGAGCAGGTGCTGGGCATGGGCACTGTTCAGGCGAGCACCACGCTTATGGCCTACGGCGTGTTCTGCCTGGTCTCGAACATCTTGGGCGGATGGATCGACGCGCGCTTTGGCATGAAGGCGCTGCTTGTGACGTTTGTGCTGCAAGCTGCGGCGTTACTCGGGCTGTTTGCCGTGGGCGACACCATGCCGCTCGCGCTGGTCTTTGTCTTTAGCCTAGCGCTGCTCATGTACCTGTTCTCGGTGTCATGCATCACGCACTTTATGGACGTGGCGCGCAGCCGCCATCCCAAATCGATGGTACTCGCGAGCTCGGTAGAACCCATGGCGTTTAACGTCGGCATTTCGTTTGGCACCGCAGTGGGCGGCGCCGTGGTGGGCAGCGTTGGCATTGCCTACGTTGGCGCGGTTGGTGCCGCGTTCTCGCTTGTGGCCTGGGCGCTTACGCTGGTGACGATTAAGCTGGCTCGCTGGGAGCGCAAGCGGGCGAGGGCATAAGCGCAGATGCGATACTCGAGCTCGATGATGGCGATCGAAAGGAAACCGCATATGCAACGTGTACTGTTTATCTGCCATGGGAACATCTGCCGCTCGACGATGGCTGAGTCGGTGTTTACCGAGCTCGTGCGCCGCGCTGGGCGCGAGGCGGAGTTTGTCATCGATTCTGCAGCAACCTCAACTGAGGAGATCGGCAACCCGCCGCACCACGGTACCGTTGCCAAGCTACGCGAGGCCGGAATTCCCATCGTCGCACATCGCGCACGTCAGGTGCGTCGCGCGGAGTATGGCGACTGGGATCGCATTGTCTATATGGATGCCGAGAACGCGCGCAGCCTGCGTCGCATCTTTGGCGACGACCCCGACGGCAAGATTTCGCGCTTGCTCGATTGGACCGAGCGCCCCGGCGACGTGGCCGATCCCTGGTACACCGGCAATTTCGATGCCACCTACCGCGATGTGCTCGACGGTTGCACCGCTATGCTCGAGCAACTGTAGGCTATCGAGCGCGCGAACCGCGCCATCGGCATACATCGAGGGAGGATTTTCTCCCATATGCAAATCGAGGGTGGATTATCTCCCACTTTGAATACGAAATTGCGTCCAAAACGGGAGATAATCCACCCTCGTTATCTTGGCGGGAGAAAATCCTCGCTCGATTACTCGTCGACGATCTCGGCAAGCCAGACGTTTAACGTATCGACCTCGGGGCAGCAGAACTTTGCCGTACCGGGCTCGTTGCCGGGCACGGTTCCGCCATAGCGCAGGATATCGATATAGGGAAAGCCCACATGGCAGGCCATGGCGCACATCTTGCCGCGGTCTCGGTCGAAGTCAAAGACGTCGCCCGGCTTGTGACCATGGTGGCAGCGGCACGCACCCAGCTGGTCCACGCAGCTCACGCGGATGCGCGGACGCTTGCCCCGCGGCGCGCCGAGCGGCTTGTTCTCGCCCGCAGGCTTGGCGCCGCCCTCGCCAGCATTACTCATGGTCAATCACATCCAGGCAGGCCTCGATGGGAAGGCCAGCCGACTTGTCCTCTTGGTCGGCATTGCGCTCGATAAGCTCAGCCACCACGCGCATGGCATCGGACGTCGCGCGCTGCAGACTCCAACCTGCCATAACGCGGCCGACGAGCACCGCCGAGAACGTGTCGCCCGTGCCCGGGAAATAGACCGGAATGAGCTCAAAGGGAATCGTAAAGTACTCCCCCGCCACATGGTCGTAACCGATAACCGCGTTCGTTCCATTGACTACGGCGCTCGTAATGACCACCGACTTGGCACCCAGCTCACGCACGGCGTCCACAAGGGCGCGGGCCTCATCGGGCGTGATTTGCTCGACGATAGGCCTATCGGCAAGCAGGCACGCCTCGGTGTAGTTGGGCACCGCGTAGTCTGCGCACTCCAGCAGATGCCGCATAAGGCCAATCGTGGACTCGGGCACGCCCGCATAGAGCTTGCCGTTGTCGCCCATGATGGGGTCGACGAACACCTTGGTGCCCTTTTGCGCACGGCGGTGGCAGAAGTCCGAGATGATGCGCGTCTCTTCCTCGGTCACGATAAAGCCGGTCGAGATGGCGTCGAACTCAAAGCCGAGCTCCTCCCAGATAGCGAGGCTTTGGCGCACGTACTCCGTGGTGTCGTGGATGTAGAACTTGGGGTAGTTGAGCGTGTCGGACACAAGTGCCGTCGGCAGATTGTGGATACGGTAACCCATGTGCGACAGCACCGGCAGCATGGCAGAAAGCGCGACCTTGCCGTAGCCGCACATATCGTTGATCAGCAGCAGCTGAGTGTTCTTCATGAGGGTCTCCCTTGGTTCGGGCACGGCGCAGCAGCGCCACAGTGCGACTAAGTGTAGCGCAGGGGACGTTACGAGCGAAGTCGGGCAGCGCGAAGGGCAAATTGTTGCGGAAAGGTTACGGAAAGAAGGAAGCTAGTCGTTTAAGAACGTCCCCAATGACTACTCATAACAACGCCGATGTTTTGGCAGCGACAGCGAGCGGGTCGCATTTGTGACAAGGTGACGTGAAACGAAAGGGCGCTGACCTTCTGGTCGCGCCCTTGAAGTTGAACGTCAGATTGTCCAAATGCGGCCCGCGCAGCGTCGAGCCGTTACGCGGTTTGGTAAAACCGCGTAACCACTAGTTTGGTACCTTGACATTCATTTCTCATGCTCCTAGATTGGTTAGGCACAAAACAATTCCACTACCTAACTAAAGAAAGGAGCAACACTAATTCATGTGCGATGAACCTCTTAACCTTTGTTCGCACGAGCCCGGCGGCGACCCGTCACAGCCGGCGGATGCACCCGAAGCGGTTAGCTCAGAAGACAAGCTTGCCAAGCGCATCCTCAATGGCCTGGGCTTTTGCGGCCATTACATGCATTTTCATGGCGGAGGCGTGTCCGGCAAGGCGCCCATCATCTGCCTGCTGGCCAAGCAACCCGGCGGCGAGATGTCGCAGCAGGAACTCGGCATGCACTTTGACCTCAAGCCGGGGTCGCTTTCCGAGATCCTGTCCAAGCTCGAGCTCAACGGCCTCATCGAGCGCAGCCGTAACCCCAAGGATCGACGGCAGCTCACCATTCGCCTGACCGAAACCGGCCGGGAAAACGCCCGCATCGACCAGGCGGCCCGCATTCGCTTTAGAGAGCAAGCCTTTAGTGCCCTCACCCACGACGAGCGCGAGCAGCTCGCCGAAATGCTCGAGAAAATCCGTGTAACCTGGGAGGAACTGGATGATTAAAACCCTCATGGGAAGCATCCGCGACTATATGAAAGTCACCGTTGCCACGCCGCTGCTCGTGCTTGGCGAGGTGCTCTGCGAGATGCTGATTCCATTTATCACCGCCAACCTGATCGACGCCATCAAAGACGGCGCCACCGTAGCCGAGATGCTTCCCACCGCGGGCCTTTTGGTGCTCATCGCGCTGACATCGCTTGCTTTTGGCGCCGCGGCAGGCGTCACCTGCAGCCATGCGAGCTGCGGCTTCGCCAAGAACCTGCGTCACGACCTGTTCTACAAGATCCAGACGTTCAGCTTTGCCAACATCGATGAGTTCTCGAGCTCCTCGCTCGTCACGCGCCTGACCACCGATATCAACAACGTGCAGCAGGCCTTTATGATGATCATCCGTATCGCCGTGCGCGCGCCGCTGGTCTTGATCTTCGCCTTTACCATGGCATTTATCATGGGCGGCAGCGTCGCCATGGTCTACCTGGTCATCATTCCGCTGCTGGGCTTTGGACTGTTCTTTATCATCTTTAAGGTACGCCCCATCTTCTCGCGCGTGTTCCACAAGTACGACGCCCTTAACGAGTCCGTCGAGGAAAACGTCACCGGCATGCGCGTGGTTAAGAGCTACGTGCGCGAAGACTTTGAGAAAGAGAAGTTCGCGACCGCCGCACGCGACGTCCAGATGGACTTCACCCGCGCCGAGAAGCTGCTCGCCTTTAACAACCCCATGATGAACATCTGCGTCAACGGCGCATTTGTCGTCATCATCTACCTGGGCTCCAAGCTCATCATCACAAGCCAGGGCACGCTGTTCGACGTGGGCCAGCTCTCCTCGATCTTTACCTATGGCTTTCAGATCCTTATGAGCCTGATGCAGCTGTCGATGATCTTTGTCATGGTGACCATGGCCGACGAATCGGCACACCGCATTACCGAGGTGCTTGCCGCCGAGCCCACGATTGCTGATCCCGCCGAGCCCGTGCTCGAGGTTGCCGACGGCTCCATCGACTTTGACCACGTGAGCTTTAAGTATTCCGCGCATGCGAAACGCCAGGCGCTCGACGACATCGACCTGCACATTACGAGCGGCGAGACCATCGGCATCATCGGCGGCACTGGCTCGGCCAAGTCCACGCTCGTAAACCTCATTGCCCGCCTGTATGACGCCACCGAAGGCACCGTGCGCGTGGGCGGCATGGACGTGCGCGACTACGACCTGGACGCGTTGCGCCACCAAGTGGCCATGGTATTGCAGAAAAACGTGCTGTTTAGCGGCACCATCGCCGAGAACCTGCGTTGGGGAGACCCGAATGCCACTGACGAAGAGGTCCGCGAGGCAGCGCACCTGGCCTGTGCCGACGAGTTTGTCGACGGCTTCCCCAAGGGCTATGACACCTGGATTGAACAGGGCGGCTCCAATGTCTCGGGCGGTCAGAAGCAGCGCCTGTGCATTGCGCGTGCCCTGCTGCGTCGCCCCAAGATCTTGATCCTGGACGACTCCACCAGCGCCGTCGACACCAAGACCGACGCCAAGATTCGCGCAGGGCTGGCAAGCTATCTGCCCAACACGACCAAGCTCATCATCGCCCAGCGCATCAGCTCCGTGCAGGACGCCGATCGCATCATCGTCATGGAGGGCGGCCGTATCGCTCAAATCGGTAACCACGACGAGCTGCTCAAGACGAGCGAGATCTACCGCGAAACCTTTACCTCGCAGAACAAGATGTCTGCCGAGGGCGAAGGGGCCGTCGAGGCCAACACCGATACGACCGTAACGCAAGCCCAGACCCAGGAAGGAGGCGAGGCACATGAGTAAGGCAACGACCGCCGAGCGCGCGCTCAACCGCAAGGGCGGCACCATGTCGCGCCTCATCAAGACGCTCTTTGGCTTCTACCCCGTGCTTTTGCCCCTCGTCGTCGTCGGCGTGGTGCTCTGCGCCATCATCAACTCCATCGGCGCGACCTTCCTTCAGAGCGCCCTGCAGATTATTAGCGAATCGTGGCAGTCGGGCGATTGGGAAGCCGCACAGCCCAAAATCGCACAGCTCGTGACCACCCTCGCCTGCATCTACGGCGTCGGCATCCTGTCCTCACTGTTCTGGAACCGCGCCATGGCCATCGTCACGCAGGGCTCGCTCGAGAAGCTGCGCGAGAAGATGTTCAACCGCATGCAGGACCTGCCGATTCGCTACTTCGACACGCACCAGCGCGGCGACATCATGAGCCACTACACCAACGACATCGACACGCTGCGCCAGATGATCAGCCAGTCGCTGCCCAACCTGCTCATGACGACCATCGTCATCGTCACGGTGTTCTTTATCATGCTGTACTACAGCGTTTGGATGTGCCTGGTCATTGTGGCAGGCGTCGCCTTTATGACCTTTATGACCAAGCTGCTCGGCTCCAACTCCGCGCGTTTCTTTATTGCGCAGCAGACCGAGCTCGGCGTGGTCGAGGGCCACATCGAGGAAGTCATGAACGGCCAGAAGGTCGTCAAGGCATTCTGCCACGAGTCTGCCGCCGAGGCCGATTTTGACGAGCGCAACGAAAAGCTCTTCGAGGTCTCGCAGAAGGCCAACATGTACGCCAACATCCTCATGCCTATCCTTATGAACCTGGGCAACCTGCTCTACGTGCTGGTCGCACTGGCAGGCGGCATTTTGCTGGCGCTGGGCGTGCCCAACCTGAGCATCTCGGGCATGGCGCTGTCCATCGCCGTCGTGGTGCCGTTCCTCAACATGACCAAGCAGTTCTGCGGACAGATCGGTCAGATCTCGCAGCAGATCAACGCCGTGGTCATGGGCCTCGCCGGCGCCGACCGTATCTTTGAACTCATCGACGAGGAGCCCGAGGCCGACGAAGGCTATGTGACGCTCGTCAACGCGCAGGTGAACCCCGATACCTGGCAGCTCGAGGAGGCCGACCACCACACCGGCATGTGGGCATGGAAACATCCGCACCGCGCAACCGGCGAGATTGAGTACGTGCCGCTGCGCGGCGACCTGGTCATGGACAACGTCGACTTTGGCTACACGCCCGACCACGAGGTGCTGCACGGCGTGTCTGTGTTTGCCAAGCCGGGCCAGAAGGTCGCGTTTGTCGGCGCCACCGGTGCCGGCAAGACGACCATCACCAACCTCATCAACCGCTTCTATGACATCGCCGACGGCAAGATCCGCTACGACGGCATCAACGTCAACAAGATCCGCAAGGCCGATCTGCGCCGCTCGCTGGGCGTCGTGCTACAGGACGTGAACCTGTTCACCGACACCGTGATGGATAACATCCGCTACGGCAACCTGGATGCCACCGACGAGGAGTGCATCGCGGCGGCAAAGCTCGCGGGCGCGGACGACTTTATCACCCGCCTGCCCGACGGCTACGACACCATGCTCACCGGCAACGGCGCACAGCTGTCGCAGGGCCAGCGCCAGCTGATTTCGATCGCACGCGCTGCCGTCGCCGATCCGCCAGCAATGATTCTGGACGAGGCCACGAGCTCCATCGACACCCGCACCGAGGCTATCGTGCAGGCCGGCATGGACAAGCTCATGGAAGGCCGCACGACATTTGTCATCGCGCACCGCTTGTCCACCGTGCGCAACTCCGACGCGATCATCTGTCTGGACCACGGCCGCATCATCGAGCGCGGCAATCACGACGAGCTGATCGCCAAGCGCGGGTATTACTACCAGCTGTACACGGGTGCGTTTGAGCTCGAGTAGGACCGGTTACTGACGGAGGGCGCCCCGAGGGTGGCGGGGCACCCTCCTGCGCACAATCAGCCCGTCACTTAGAGCGGAATAAAAGATTGTGAGCCCCTGGCCGATTGGCCAGGGGCTCGTTTTGTGTGGGGGTATTTTGGCTGGCAGGTGCTGTATATTATTCGTATAATTTATCGTAAGTTCCCGTACATCGATTGGAGCCTTACATGCCTGCCATTAAACCTGTTTCCGATTTGCGCAATTACAACGAGGTGCTCTCCGATGTCCACGAGGGCTCCCCGGTGTTTCTGACCAAAAATGGGCACGGTTGCTACGCTGTGCTCGACATGAAAGATTACGACCGGTTTTGCGCCATCAGCACGCTGATGTCGGAGCTTGAGCGCGGGCGCAGCTCGGGTGATGAGAGCGGATGGGTCTCGTCGGACAACGTCGCCGAGCACTTCCGCCGCAAGGCCGCAAGCCATGCATAGCTGCGCGGTCGTCTACTCTCCGCTGGCTCTGCAAGATCTCGACGACATCTGGGACTATATTGCCGTCGAAAAGGACAATCCCGCAGCAGCGGAGAGAATCGTAGAGGGCATCCTCGCTCGGATAGACCTGCTCTCCAGCTTCCCGGAGTCGGGCACGCCACTTTCATCGATCCATCCCCTACGCTCCGATTACCGGTTCGTGATCTGTGACAATTATCTCACGTTTTACCGCTATCACCAGAAGGTCTATATCGACCGCGTCCTCCACAGAAAGCGCGATTACCTGCAGATATTGCTTGCCAAATAAAATGATAGCTAATTTGGGACGCTCTCTGAGTGTAGCCGTCAACAGTGGACGCAGCAAAGGAACGCCCCTTTGTCATGCAAAGTCTTTGGAAATCAAAGTGCTCATTGCCTGTGTGGCAATGAGCACTAATTGACGTAGATTAAATATTAGTTCTAACGTGAAACCCTGGAGCTGCTTGAGCAAAGAGGAAATGCCTATAATCAGTCAGCTTCGACTTCATCGGAAGTTGGCTCATCAAGAACAAAAGATGCTGAGCCACCTGTTCGGGTAACTATTCCGCCAAATCCTTGATAAGTTGAGCTGTATACATCATCGCTGGTGTCGCTTTCGATGAGATTAACCTCTCGATTGACGTAGCAGCTGAGGTACGAGTTAGATATGGATTCGTACTTAGTATCGTCATCGGCTCTAAGGAGTGAATACCAGAGCTCCTTTCTGCCCCATGCTGCGGCACCTCCCCCGCTAAGGCTAAGCACCCCAGGATATCCACATGTCGGCAAGCATACTTTCTCATATTCCGTGTTGTTGCCTGTGTCGTCTGTTTGAACCTCAAGCGAATAGGATTTACCCTCTGGTTCCTTTGGCAACGACATAGATTTAAGGTCTTCAAAAAAACGCGAGAAGTAGGCATTTTCAACATTCAAGTCAGGATTATCCGCTGCCTCGGCCTTTAGGTCCTCGTAACTAGAAGAGAGCTCATCGATCACATTTTGCTTTTTGCTTTCAAATTCGTCCTGCGATATGGGCCAATGCTCTTTAGCCATCGAGAGAACTTCTTTATCCGAAAGACCTTCAAGGTCCCTAAATCGAATCACCGAAGAGCCCGTTTCGTCGTATACATTCCAACATTTAACCGTTCCGTCTCCGTAAAATTCAAAGATTGCCGTTATCGATGTGTCTTTAGCAACGCTCTCACGTCCGTCTGCATAGTCATTACCAAAAGTGAACCAAAGCCCCTTTTGTTTGAAAGCGTCGGAGGGCGTATACGTCCCCGTCGCTTCAAGCCAATCGAACTGCTCCTTATCTGATGCAGTGTTATCCGCGGAATCGATTGGCCTGTCGTTTGTTGAGCAGCCACTCAAGGGGGATAGCAGCAAACATCCTGCAGCCAATCCCATATGTTTAACGATCTGCCGTCTTGAATAGCACTGCATAGACACTCCTTTTCTACGTACGTGTAGAAGAAATGGTATCCCCCCCCCGAAAAGACAACCGTGCTCTGCGGTGAGTTTACCGAGCGGCATCTTATATGTCCCGAGCGGCATCTTTCATGTCATTAGAAAAAGCTGTCGTGTTTTGACGGGGGGTCCTCCGGTGGGAGCTACTCCAGCTCAAACGCTCCGGTGTAGAGCTGGAGTAGCTCCCACTGGAGGCTGGGGCCCCATTTGTTTGCTGAGATTTTTCTAGGACAGCGAGAGTAGTTAAAAAAAGCCCCGTCCCAAATGAGCTAGTTGAGGAGTTGGGCCATGGCGTTGACGAATTTTTGGACTTGGAGGGTGGGCTCGAGCGGATAGTGCAAAAAGACCGGCACCTCGCGACCGCACAGGAACGGCACGCCCACAAAGGCAGGGTGCACCCCCGACCACGCTCCGCAGGTGAGCACCGCGTCGCCCTTTTCCTCCGCCTCATTAAAGAGCGCAAAGTCAAAGCTGTCCACGTCGATCACGTCTACGCCGCCGTCGGCCAACAGATCGATACGCAGACTGTCCATAGCGTCGTTGCCGTGACGGAGCACGCGCAGGCGCATGCCCTCTAAGTCGGCAACTGTGATGCGCGTCTTGCGCGCCAGCGGGTTTGTGCGCGGCAGGTCGATATAAAACGGCACGTTGACAATGCGGAGCCTTTGGCAGGCATCACCCCAGCGTGGGGTAGAAAAACTCGACTGCACCACATCGACCTCGCGGCCCAAGCTGCGCATGACGGTCTCGCGCTCATCGTAGAGGTCGCTTACCGGCACGATCTCAAATCGCAGCGACGGTTCCAGATCGTGAATGCCCGACCACATCGACAACGTTTGGCGCCCCGGACACATCATCGACACGCCCAGGCGTACGGCACCGCCATCGCCCGCTGCGCGTCGGGCGCGGCGCAACGCATCCTCGGACTGCCGCATGATCGAGCGCGCGTCATCCACCAGCAGCGCGCCGGCCGGCGTCACCTTGACGCCCGAGTGCGAGCGTTCGAACAGCATGATGCCGAACTCGGCCTCGAAACCCGACACCTGCTTGACGAGCGCCGGAGTCGACACGCGCAATTTTGCCGCCGCACGCGAGAAGCTTCCCAGCTCCGCGGCGGCCGATATGGCCTCAAGTCGTCGATCGTACACGTCAATCTCCCGTTTTCGCGCCCGTGGCCACATAGCGCCACAGGGGGTTGTTTTCGCAGGTCACGCGCTCAATTGAACATAAACTGCATCGCACAGTGTAAACCTACGGTTAACGCTATTCTAACAAATATGCAATTCACCTGCGCAAATGCAAAGCATACAGTAACCAGCGAATACCACGTGGGTCGGTTAATGGGAGCGACCCACCGGAAGGCACAAGAAGGGAAGTTCCTATGAGCAATTGGCTTAAGCTCGAGGGCGATGTCTGCGCCGTGACCGGCGCGCTCGGCGGTATGGGCGTCGAGATTTGCCGCGAGTTCGCCCGCAATGGCGCCAACGTCATCCTGCTCGACCTGGACGAGGAGAAGGTCAAGGCCGCTGCCGCCGACCTCGCTGCCGAGTTTGGCATCCACGCCGAGGGTTACAAGATGAACGCCACCGACGAGGCCGAGGTTCAGGCCGCCGTCGACGCCACCATCGCCGACTTCGGTCGCGTCGACGTCCTCGTCAACACCGCCGGTATCCTGCGTTTCGCAGCCATGGAAGACCTGCCGCTGAGCGACTGGGAGCAGGTGCTCAACGTCAACCTCACCGGCTACTTCATCACCTCGCAGCGCTTT
This sequence comes from uncultured Collinsella sp., assembly GCA_900547715.1. Lineage (GTDB taxonomy): Bacteria > Actinomycetota > Coriobacteriia > Coriobacteriales > Coriobacteriaceae > Collinsella. Next base: position 22,599 of record URHU01000016.1, read on the forward strand.
GGTCGCGAGATGATCAAGGCCGGCCAGGGCCGCCTGGTGCACATCTCGACCGTCGCCAGCCACTCCCCCGAGACGTTCTCGGGCGTGTACAGCTCTACCAAGGCCGGCGTCAACATGATGTCCAAGATGCTCGCCGCCGAGTGGGGCCCCTACGGCGTGCGCTCCAACTGCGTCGAGCCCTGCTTCGTCAAGACCCCGATGTCGGCCAATTTCTACGCCGACCCCGAGGTCGAAAAGAGCCGCAGCCGTCTGATCGCCACGCGCCGCATCGGCGAGGTCAGCGATATCGCCAACGCCGTCATGTTCCTGGCGTCCAAGCGCTCGGACTTTACCACCGGCGACGCCATCAAGGTCGACGGCGGCTTCTCCAACATGATGGGTGACCTCACCGCCAAGCCCGGCGGCCGTCGCGCCTATGCCGACAACTACCTCAAGAACAAGGGTGTCGAGCTCTGGTCCGATGAGTCCGGCGTCGCCAAGCCGACTGACCAGTAAACCAACCTGACAGGGAGGCCCCGCGGACACGACCGCTCCTCCCCCGTATCGATTAGAAAGAGTCCAATGGCTTCCACCAACTCCAACAAGGGTCGCGCCGTCGTGCTTTCCGCCGCGTGCGTCACCATGTTCTTCATCAGCTCCATCGCGCTGTATTCCGTCGTGAGCAAGAACCTGCTCGCCGTCTACCCCGAGTGGTCCAGCGCTCTCACCTGGGCCTTCCCGGTCTTTCAGACCATCATGGCCGTGACGGGCATCTTCGCCGGCCGCATCTCCGATAAGATCGGCCCGCGCAACGTCGTAATCGCCGCCGCCGTGTGCTACGGCCTGGGCTGGTTCATGTCCGGCACCGTCACCGAGCCGTGGCAGTTCTACCTGTGGTTCTCGCTCGTCGCCGCCATCGGCAACGGCCTGGGCTACAACCCGGCGCTCACCACCGGCCAAAAGTGGTTCATCGACAAGAAGGGCCTCGCCTCCGGCATCACCCTGGCCGCTTCGACCGCCGGCCCCGCCGTGCTGTCCCCGGTGCTCGCCTCGCTGCTCATCCCGAGCCTGGGCATCTTTGGCGCCCTTAAGGCGCTCGGCGTCATCTTCTTTGTGATGATCGCCGCCTCCGCCCTGTTCCTGAAGGCCCCCGAGGCCGGTTGGCTGCCCGAGGGCTTCGAGGCCCCCAAGGGCGGCGCGCATGCCGGCACCTTCGGCGACCTCACCCCGGGCGAGATGGCCAAGACCCCGCGCTTCTGGGTCCTCATCGTCACCTTCGCCTTTGCCGCCACCGCGGGCACCCTGCTCGTGGGCAAGGTTGCCTCCATCGCCGCCGTCCAGCTCTTCGCCGACCCCACGAGCGCCGCGGCCGTCGCCCTCGGCGGCGTGGTCGTCTCCGTCAACACCTGCGCCAACCTGGTCGGCCGTCTGTCCTTTGGTCAGATCATCGACAAGCTCGGCGCCTATAAGTCGCTGCTCATCAGCCTTGTCGTCACCATCGTCGCGCTCGTCATCATGTCGATGAGCTTTACGCAGGCCATGTTCTTTGTGGCGCTCGCCCTGCTCGGCTTTAGCTTTGGCGCCCTGCTCGTCATCTACCCGCCGCTCACCGGCGGCGCCTTCGGTACCAGCAACATCGGCGTCAACTACGGCATCATGTTCCTGGGCTACGCCGCTTCCACCTGGATCAGCCAGCCCATCACTGCCGTGCTGTATCACGCCGAGGCCGGCAGCGCCGCCTACCAGCAGTCCTTCTACGGCGCCATTGTGATCGCCGCCATCGCCGTCGTGCTCACCGTCTACATGATGGTCTCCGACAGCAAGAAGAAGTCCGCCTAGTTTTACCGATGCGACAAAGGGACAGCCCCTTTGTCGCATCCCACCGGTCACCAGTATTAAGGAGTCGAAATGTCTGAGCTCAACCCCATCCGCATTGCCGTTATCGGCGCCGGCGCCATGGGCCGCAACCACATCCGCTTTGTCACCGAGGAGCCCGAGGCCGAGCTCGTCGCCATCGCCGACGCCTTTGAGGGCGCCCGCGCCACGGCCGAGGCCGCCGGCGTGCCGTTTTACACCGATCCCGCCCAGATGATGGACGAGGTCAAGCCCGAGGCCGTCATTATCGCCACCCCCAACGACCTGCACCTGGGCGTTGCCCGCGAGGCTGTGAAGCGCAACATCGTGCCGCTGGTCGAAAAGCCGATCTCCAACGATCTCGAGGATGCCCAGGCCTTCGCCGCCGAGGCCGAAACCGCCGGCGTGCCCGTGCTCGTGGGTCAGCACCGTCGCCACAACCCCTTCGTCAACAAGGCCAAGGAGATCATCGAGTCCGGTGAGCTGGGCAAGCTCACCGTGTCGAGCTTCCACTACATGATCTATAAGAATGACGAGTATTTCGATGTCGAGTGGCGCCGCAAGAAGGGTGCCGGCCCGATCCTGGTCAACCTGGTGCACGACGTCGACTTGCTCCGCTACCTGCTGGGCGAGCCCGTTGCCGTCCAGGGTATGCAGTCCAGCGCCGCCCGCGGTTTTGAGACCGAGGACTCCGCCGTGGTCAACGTCCGTTTCGCCGATGGCGCGCTCGCGAGCATGACCATCTCCGACGCCACCGCCAGCCCCTGGAACTGGGAGGCAACCGCTCGCGAGGATCCGCAGTACCGCCCCTTCGACGCCGACGCCTACTTTATCGGCGGCACCAAGGGCGCCCTGTCGCTGCCCCGCCTGCACCAGTTCTCCTACGACGGCGCCTCCAACTGGCACAAGCCGCTGCAGATGGAGATTCCGGCCGTGGACCCGGCGCTGCCGCACAAGATGCAGCTCAAGCACTTTGTGAAGGTTGTCCGCCGCGAGGTCGAGCCCGTCGTAACCCCCGCCGACAACGTCAAGACGCTCACGCTTCTCAACGCCATCAAGGAGGCCGCCGAGACCGGCCAGCTCGTCGAGCTGTAATGCCTTAGGGCAGACCGCGGCAAACCCCATGCCGAACCCCTCGGTCCGCCACCAATAAGCCCCTCTTCTTTGCCCCGCGAGCAGCCTCCTGCCCGCGGGGCATTTTGCTACCTTGCCGACGATTTTTCTGAGACGGGGGCCATTTTGCACCTCAGCCTGATTCGTTCGCCACGAAATGGGCCTATCTACTACGTTTAGCCAATCACCCTCAACCATGCCATATTTCCTAAAATCAAAAGCGCAGGTAGACGGCTTGCGTATTTTCTGAAAACCGGGGGATGGTCGACCCATACGGTTCAAACGTAGTAGATAGGCCATTTTCGTGGCGCGGCCCCAAAACAGCCTTTTGGGACGGGTGGTATCCTTGGTAGCCCTGTGCTGCAAACGCACCTTAAACGCAAGGAGTCCCATGAATCTTATCGCCCAGCTTGCCCACGAGCTCAACCTTAAGGCCGCCAACATCGAGGCGACCGTTAAGCTCATCGACGAGGGCAACACCATTCCCTTTATCTCGCGCTACCGCAAGGAAGCCACGGGCGGCATGGACGACGTCGCCCTGCGCGCGCTCGACGAGCGCCTGTCCTACCTGCGCAATCTTGAGCAGCGTAAAGAGGACGTCATCCTGCTCATCGACGCCCAGGGCAAACTCACGCCCGAACTCGAGCAGCAGATTCGCGAGGCCACGCAGCTCCAGCGTGTCGAGGACCTCTACAAGCCCTACCGAAAAAAGCGCATGACTCGCGCGCAGAAGGCCCGCGAGGCCGGCCTGGAGCCGCTCGCCAACATGATCATCATGCAGGCCTCGGCCAAGGGCAGCGCACTCGACGCCGCCGCGGACTACGTCAACGAGGAGGCCGGCTTTGACACGCCCGAAAAGGCGCTCGCCGGCGCCGCCGACATCGTGGCAGAGACGGTAGCCGAGGACCCGGAGCTGTCTCTTATACACAT
>URHU01000017.1:0-25916 GCA_900547715.1 uncultured Collinsella sp.
GTGTATAAGAGACAGCCGACTCGGCCTCCAAGAACGACAGGAACGACGCCGCCAGGATGGCCAAGGCGATACTCGCCCACGGCATCTCCCCCGTATGGGTCCCCTCCCCCGAGGTCGAGGGCATCAGGGACCTCGCCGGCGCCTACGACGGGGCGACCGCGCGCCTGGCGACCGCCAAGCAGCGGCTGCTCGCCTTCCTCGCAAGGCGGGGGTTCGTCTACGGCGGCACCACGCCCGCCGGCAACCCGAGGAAGTACTGGACCTACGACTTCCTGAGGTGGCTCGACAAGGTCAGGCCGGAGGACGATGGCGGGGTTCGGGCGCTCGCCGCCCTGAGGAACGAGGTCGAGGCCGCGGCGGAGGCCCGGGCGGACCTGCTCTCCGAGTACAGGGCCGCCGTGGATGCCAGCCCGATCGCCGCGGAGGTGGCCGCCCTCCAGTCGATCAAGGGCTGCGCCTTCGCGCTGGCCGCAGCCTTCTCGGCCGAGGTCGGCGACTTCACGAGGTTCCGTTCCGGAAGGCAGGTCACGGCCTATTTCGGCCTCGCGCCGAGTCAGAGGTCGAGTGGCGACTCCGTGCGGCTCGGAGGCATCAGCGGCGCGGGCAACGCGCTCGTGAGGAAGCTGGCCGTTGAGGGTTCATGGTGCTACGCCGCGGCACGGCACCAGCCGAAGCTCATGCCGAGGGACACGGGCGTGCCCCTCGAGATAAGGATGCACGGGAGGAAGGGGTCCGAGCGGCTCCTGCGGCGGCGCGAGGAGATGCTCGCCCGCGGCATGCCCGCGGCGAAGGCCAACGCGGCCACCGCGGCCGAGCTCGTGAGGTGGCTCTGGGCCCTCGGCATGATGTGCCGGGGGGGCGCGGAATAGACATAGCCCCCGTCCCGGCGAGCCGGGCGGCCTTCGGGGATACCCCCTATTTCGCTGTGCGCGCGGAGCCCTCCGCATGCGCCTCGACAGACTTGGGGAACCCCGCCGAAGGAGAGGATTGCGGGCCGACAGAACGGTATCCGCGGATATGAGACTGAGCCGAAGGCGTCGATGACATGCCGGGGGCGGACCGGGACGGGTTAACGGCAGGCCCCGCCGACCGATTGCAAGCGGTCGGCGGGGCCATTGTGGCTCTTGACAGAGGATTGGGTCATATGAGCGATAAGCTGCTCTTCGGGGTAATCGCCCGATCCTCCAACATGAACCATCTCAATCCCAACGGAATAAGAGTTCATGCCGTAATCGGGATAGCTTCCCCCTATCGGTAACGTTCCGACCTTGTCATCTCTCGAATCATCGATTGTTCCATACTGCTCGTTCTTCCCAGCATCGCCAAAACCGGCATGGTGCGCGATTTGATCGAGAGGCACACATTGAACGATCGACCCATCTTTTCCAACAACAAAATGAGCCGCTACCTTATTGCCGTTGAACTCCCACCAATCGATGACACTTTCAGGGGAAGAATCGCCCTCCGTATCGTGCAAAACGATGTACTTCTGAAACTCAGGACCCTTAGGCCCATGCGCCAAGTCGGCGTAGTACCGTTCTTGAATGCTTGGCTGTAATTCCGAGCTCCCATCGATGGACGAAGAGCGAGATTCGTCTTGCTCTACAACCCCTGAAACCGTGTCAGCAACTCTCGCGTTGCAGATATCAAGCACATCTCCAACACCATCTGCACAAGCCGCCAGCACACAATTGCTTCCGCTGGATTTCACGACCTTTCTCACGCCAATACGACCGACCAGAACAATTCCCAAGCCGAACAAGAAAACGGCAAGCGCGGAGACGAGCCCCCGCGCCACCCATAAACGCCTAGAGCGTACTTGCATACGTGCTGACCACATCGCATGCCGTACTGATAAGGCCACCCGCCTCGAGCAGCTTTGCCGCTGCCGCTCCAAGCTGCCCAACCGCCTCATTTTGAGCGGTCGAATTTGTTCCTTCCATTGCCGCGTTAAGCATGTCGTGCAGTGAATCGAGATCGTCCGCCACCGTGACGCACACACCTCGCTGCGTCTCCATCTTCGACACCAACGCGTTCAGCTCTGCAACGAGCTGGCCGATGTTCTGACTCATTTCTGTTCCTTTCCGTTGTCACAACAACCCAAATAGCGCATTCGCAATAAGCGAAATTACCCCAATACAGCACGCGCATAGAATCGCCGCCTGAGAAAGGCAGCCGCCTTTCGACTCCTCGGCTTTAACGGGAAGAGGATCCAGCATCGCCTTCTCTTCTTCCATCAGAAGACGCTTCCGGTCAAGAGCCGCCCGTCGAGCATCCAGTGCATTTGAAGATCGCTGACTCAACTCGTCCACAGACGTATCTTTTTCAATCATCTCGATATAGCAATCGATTTTCTTGATAAGCCCTGATAACGAAGAGGCAAGCTCGGCAGCGTCTTCATTCGACGCAATCGGTCTTACCATGTTCGGAAGCGCAGCGCCGACGTCCTTCGCGTGACTCCCCGCAAGTCGTTTAGACAATTGCGAAAAAGCCTCCTGTGCTTGATGCGCCAGGCGATCTATCTCCGCTTTCTTTTTGCCCGCCATGTTCCTCGCAGAAATCGACTCCCGATCGCAACAATCGCACTCCTGCTTAACAAGCTGGGCGGTCGACGCCTCCGATTTCAGAAATCGTTCTGCTTCGGACAGATACCTTTCGTACAAATCATCCCTGCTCATCGTCACCCCTCCTCCATAATCGCGTTGCGACAAAGGGCATGAGCTTCATTGAGGGACGTCCCGAAGAAGCCTCCTTGTAAAGGACCCGGTTCTCTTGCCCGTTCCACTGGCACAGCGGGCCATCCAACTGCTTCGCTGCGACATTCGAGCCAAACAGACACGCCACGCCGTCAAAAGACGACAGTCCCGATGAACCCAACTGCGCTGAAAGCGCTACGGGGTTTTGCCAATGGCAGACAAAGTGGATTCCGTGCATAGGAGCCTCGCGGAATACCTTTTGAATCTTCTGCTGAGCACCAAAGTCGAAAGATCCTAGTGAGTCCGCATTCGGCACCAACACAAACCGCTCCCGCCCACATTCTTCCCCGACATCATTTCTCTGAAGACAATTGGTAATCCATGCAGCCGCTTCGTCCGAAGGCACGACCTCCGGAGAAACCCCCGCACGAGCGCATATCTCCAGAGTCGAATTAGAAACATGGCGCGCGCCATCCTCCACTACAGCAAACTCAGCGCCTCGCTCATAGCGTGCAAGCGATAAAACAAGCGTTTCCATAACACACGCCGCAAGATCGACAGAATTCGGAAGATCACCGAGCCCTGGCAGCGTTCCCCTGCCCACAAGAGCGATATTGCTTCCCGCAGCTCTTTCAAACGGGAAATATATCGGTGCCAACCCAGCAGAAACACCCCGGCCAAGCAAGGCGCTCGGCACGTTACCTGAATCTATGTCGTTCTGCTCAAGGAGGGCCTCAGTCAACTCCGGCAGAGTACTTCCGTCGAAAACCACCGGTTCATCAAGGTGCCCTTTTGGCATTGCATAGAACTTGTTCCTGAGACTGTCCAACGTGGCATCCTCAGCAAACGGCGTAAGCACCGTCACATTTGCGCTCGGATTTCCGTAATCTTCGTTCAGAATCGCCTGTCCCCTGAACCTTAGGCTAGCAGCCGCCTCGTTAAAGGGTCCGAAAGTCGCCCGCGACTCCGCCGGCGAGTTTTTCAGTCCGATACGGATAGGAAACTGTGCGAAGAACTTGCCCTGGGAAATGGCAAGATTGGTTATCCCGCCGATACTTTGTGACGCCAATATCACGTGAATACCGTATGCACGATAGAGGCGAACGATGCGTTCCAAAAGTTCACAGGCTTCCTTGCCTCTTGCGCCTTCTAGAAATAGCTGGAACTCATCAATGACCACAACGATACGCGGCATCTTATTCCCGCTATTGCGCCGATACTTGAGCAGATTATCTCCGTAAGGCTTGATCGCAGCGGCCCTCCGTTTGGCCTCGGCGGCTATGGAATTCAGCACATCCATGGCAAAGTCTTCATCGGCCTCAAGCCCAAATGCCTTTACCTGCGGTAGATACTCGGGGGAATCCGGCGTGGGAGCCATGGGAAACAGGGTAACGCCCTCTTTGAAATCAAACAGATAGAGTTCCAACTCGTCGGGAGAATACCTGGTGCACAAACCGTAGATGATATCTTTCAACAGATTCGATTTACCCTGTCCGACCGCGCCGGTTATCAGTGCATTATGTCTTTGAGTCTCATTCGAGCCAATCGTGACATCAACCGTCTGGGTTCCACGCAGACCCAGCGAGAACGTGACTCCGTCCTCACTCGTCTCCATCCAATACTCCGCGGGAAGCACCGACTCGATCTTTACTTCGGGCAACCGCAGCTCTGCCGCTGATCGGGCCATCCGCTCGGCGGCTTGCGCCGATTCAATCGTGTCAAGCTCATAGAGCTCAACATCGTAGCCATCGTGACCCAGCCATCGGGCATGACTGCCCGAGAATAGTTCGAGACGCTCCGAAACAGGATAGGAACGTTTCTTCTCGCAATACCATTTGGGCAAGTCGTCCATCTTAGGTTGTATCATTAGGAAAGAAGTGCCTGCCTTTGGGGCCGCCTTCATCAGCGAGCAGATACGGTCGTATTGCTCGGCAGCCATTCCCATCGGCATATCGTGGATCACAACGAGCTGGTACTTCTCGACCGGCATTCCGACCCGTTGGTGATATACCGCCAGGCTCTCATCGTCTGACAGCAACTCGTTGTTGATTTGCGTCACACGGTCGGTCAGCTCGTTAAGTAAGGCATCGAGTTCGCCTCTCGAATGCAAATACCTGACCGCTGCCTCGCCTTGCCCGTTCCGGCCAATCGTCGAAAAAGGAGCCTCGATGTTTTTTAGTGCCGGGTCAAAACTAATGATTTCAACTTGCGACGCTGAAGTCGATAAAAGCGTCTTGGCCTCTACCTCGCGCACTACCCCGTCTGAAATGCAGCCCTCGCCTGAAACCGACATCACGATATTGCCGTGACCAAGCAACGGAACGATAAAGGGCACCGTAAACAAATCGTCACGTTTTGAAGTTTTCGACATCGATCCAATCTGGATATACTCGGCGGCATTGAGGGCCGAGCCTTCCTCGATCGCCAGCAACTCGTCAACGGTATCCTGCACCCGCTTTTTCGAAAGGGCGTTGCGGCGCTTCTCCCGGATGCTGAGTTTATTGAGCGCTCGTGTTTTTGCCTCCTGTCTCTCCTTCAGCGTCATCTTCAACCACGTGTCAACGGAGGCAGATTGGGATTCACAAGCTCCCAGCAGATGAGCCTGGCATTCCTTGACCTCGCTGAGCGCTTGCCTCATTTCGGCATAGGTCTCTTCCAGCGACATATTGGCCATCAGTCCTCTTCGTGCCGAAAGACAACCACTCGCGCTGGGCGGAGAAGTCTTCCGCCAATCCTGTAACCGTCTCGCTCTACTCGAGCCACCTTTCCATCTTTGAAGGCGTCGTCTGTCCTAATCAATCCAACGATTTCATGCTCATGTAGATTAACCGTCTCGTCACACAGAACAGGCTCAAGCCCGTAATGGCTACAAACCTCGATAATCTCATCCACAATCGAAGACCTCAAGTCCTCTGACAGCGGCTCATTCTTGACTCTATCAACGGCAAGCAGCAGCTCACTGAATAATCCTGCATAAGCTTCGCCAGTGGCCAAGTCTTTGATTTTTCTTGAATCTGATTTGAGAGAAGCAAGAGACGCTCTGAGCCGTTCTGTACAGTCAATAATTGCTTGGCGATCCATCTCCAAGCTGTCAAGTGCTTGGTCCCAGCGCACGTCCATTATTGGAGCCCTGTCCTCTTTGCAAGCTCTCCTAATTTACGAGCATTGATCATCCATCCGGTCGGTACAACAAAGAAGAATGCATACAGGAGCAGCCCAAAGAACAGAACGAGCGTCAAGGGAGCGCCACTTGACCCGCTTATCATAAATAAGAAGGTCAAGCCGCAGAGAATCCAAAACCATCGGGCCGGTGCAATGTAGTGCCTTTTACGCGCCCAGTCGATAAGGCCCTCCATTTTCTCAATCCATTCCTCATCAGCCTTGTCGATATTTCCCAACGCGCGCATTTCACTAACGACAAGTTCAGCATGCTGGATTTGTTTCATATTGGTGAAATAGCCAGCATTATCCTTTGAGCTCATTTTGTTCTCGACATCCGTCTCTAGACACCGGCATAACGAGCTTAGGACGGGTCCATAATCCGGATGTGCCTCATGAAGATTGCGCGCCATAGTGAGGGCCTGGTCAAATTTCCCCTGAAGATAACGCGCATCAACCAAGCGCGCCATAATCGTATAGTCGCTCTTATCAATCTGCTGGGCCTTCAGAAACTCAGCCTCGGCGTCTGCGTATTTATCAATCATTATGTACGAGTCGCCCAACAGCCTATGAGCGGTCGCCTGATTCGAGCCAAGCTTCAGCAACTCAGATGCAGCAAAAATGGATTCGTCATACTTGTCCATCGAATATGCTGCCAGAGCCCACACAAGCCATGCTTCCGCATCGGTTGAGCAATTCCTTGTTGCCTCCCTAGCGGCAAAACAAGCGTTGGCACTCTGACCGTTTTTGAAATAATCTTTCGCTTCTGATGTCCAGTCTTTCTCGGCGGTTGCAGCACGGGCGTCTTTTTCCAGGTCCCTCTTGCTGTCACTCTTCCCGCTATCATATGTGGCATCGTATTCCAAGCGTTTTGAACTGTTGTGAAACAACAAATCTGCTTCATTTAAGAGCTGCATCATCCTTTCGGCGTTCGCTCTTTGCATAGCATCCGGAGATCCTTCGAGACGCCTGAAGCGCTTTCGTGTTTTCTTAATCGCCTCTTCAATCTCCTCAATCGGCGCATTCTTTTCCAGCTCGAGAATTTCATAGTAGTCAACAAATTCTTCCATCAGTGTCCCCTATCCAATTTCGATGTTCTTCATCTTGTTAACGGCAGTATCGAGTTGCCGTTCATCCATATTCGCCACACGGTCGATTTCGAACTCGCCATACAGCTGGCCGCTCCCCCCGGCATATAGACGGATATGCACGGTTTGTTCTCTGTCGTATTCGTAAACCACGCGGACGGGAGATCCCTTGGGCAACCCGGGCGGAAGCGGTATTTCCTTTGAACCGATAATGACCACATAGTTCAAGTCTGGGTCATCGCCTTGTGTCACCTGGACATCGACGTACGACTGGTTCTCACTCACCGTTGCTGCGTCCTGTGAATAACTCCCCGGCACCGGTGAATTCCTCGGAATCACGACATTGTTGTAGTCTTTGCCGTCTTTCCCGAGCATCACAACCCCCAAAGGTTGCGAGGTAACATCGGCAATGACTACGCTCGGAGCCGTAAAGAGGGGCATATCCGGCAAACCATTTTCTGCCGACCCTGCCACGTCAATGCTCGATTCCATTTCTATTGCGGCCTGAACGGCAGCCCCCATGGCGACAGCCTCATCGGGATTTACCCCAAGCTCGGGTTTCATCCCCGAAATGTCTTCGATTAACTTGTGCACCATTGGCATACGCGTTGAGCCACCAACAAGGACCACATGATCGATCTGACCCCATGAATAACCGGTGTCCTCGAGCACGTCCTCGACCAGCTCCTGCGTTCGATTCAGGAGCGACCTACTCGCCCGCTCGAAATCTTCGCGAGAAATAGCCACACGATAAGGCTTTCCGTTCTTCGAAATATGGAGGTTTGCCTTTGGCACGTTCGAAAGAGTGCGCTTAACCATTTCGCATTTCTCTCGAAGCTCGGCACTTATCAGATAATCATCGAGAACATTACCGGCACCCTGTTTCGAGAGTTCTTCTGCCACAAACGACATTAGAGCGTTATCGAAATCGAATCCGCCCAGGTTTCTATCGCCATCGGTTCCGATAACCGTAAAGCAACCGTCCTCTATCTTAAGAAGCGTCACGTCGAACGTTCCGCCGCCCAGATCATAGACAAGCGTGACGCCGTTCTTCTCGGTATCGAGACCAAAGGAAAGGGCTGCGGCCGTCGGTTCATTCAACACGCGAAGCACTTTGGTGCCCGCAATTACACCTGCCTGCTTTGTCGCAGTTCTTCTTGCATCATCAAAATATGCGGGAACCGTAATCACGGCTCCGCATACTTCTTCTCCAAGTGCCTGCTCGGCATCTTGCAATAATTTCTTGATAATAAGGGAGGAAACCTCTTCTGCAGAGTAGGAAACGCCCGAGTCGGAGTCGAATCTCCAATCCGGATTTCCCATCTGCCGTTTAACGAACTGGACAACATTATCGGGATCACTTGCCGCCGAATGCTTGGCCATCGTTCCAACAAGCGGCTCGTCTTTTCCGTCAAATGATTGGAATAAAACAACCGAAGGTGTAGTCGGTTCTCCGTCCGCATTCTTCAGTATTTCGGGAAGTCCATCGTCTCCCAACACAGCGACGGCCGAATAGGTCGTCCCAAGATCGATTCCAACAACTCTCCCCATAGCCACCATTCCTCGATGTCTATTTTTATTGGTTTTGAGTTTATTCAAATTAGACTTTATGTCAATTATTGCACCTAGGGACAATCCAGTTAGACATTTGACCGGCACCGAAATGCAAAGTTGCTCTTGATATCAGACGGGAGCGACATGGATGTGACCAATAAACATACCGCACTCGCCAGAATCCGCAAAAAGTCAGGGCTTACTCAGCTTCAAATTGCGGACAGTCTTGGCGTTAGCAAGGCGACATATAGTGCATGGGAAACAGGTCGGGCAAAACTAGGAGAGGACCGCATTGTTGCATTGTGCGATCTCTTTGGATGCACGCCCAACGATATCCTTGGCTATACCAAAGATCCAGACGGAAGCCCTGCGTTTTTTACTGCTCAGGAAGACGAATATCTATCGCTCTTCAAAGCCCTGCCGCCAAATATCAAGGCCGACATTCTTGACATCATGCGTTATACGACAAAGGCCTGGAGACTCTAGGGCTTCTCTTTTGGGATCATGAATGTTTACTAGACATAATGTCCAACTTGCACAATCTAAATCGTCCAACTTGCACAATCTAAATCGTCCAACTTGCACAAATCAACGGTATAATACCCTGCTAGCAAGGAGGGTGACATGAGTTCGATTGAACACGGTTATTTACCACGAGTCGCAGACAAAGTGCTCGCCAGAAAACTAAAATCTTCCGGGGCTGTCCAAATCAAAGGGCCAAAATGGTGCGGCAAGACCGCAACAGCTGAACAGGCAGCCGCAAGCAGCATCTACATGCAAGACCCCGATAACGGTCCGAGCTACATCCAGCTTGCCGATTCGAAGCCCTCTCTCCTGCTCAAAGGAGATGAGCCACGCCTCATCGATGAATGGCAAATGGCCCCACAGCTTTGGGACGCTGTAAGGTTCGCGATCGACCGCGGCAAAGGACGAGGCAGGTTTATCCTCACCGGCTCCGCAACGCCTCGGGCAAGCGAAATGCCGGCACACTCAGGAGTCGGCCGCATAGCACGTATAAACATGCGCCCGATGTCACTTTTTGAATCACGCGAGTCAACAGGATCAGTTTCGCTGGCAAGCCTGTTTGATGGAAACACCGATGTTGCCGATATGGTCGACTTCGATATCGAACGTATCGTCTACTCACTTTGCCGAGGAGGTTGGCCTGAAGCGGTTACCGAGCCAAACCATGGGATTGCGCTATCCATGGCCCCTGATTACATCTCGGAACTGCTTGATTCCGATATCGACGAGATTGATGGACTGCGGAGAAATAAGACTTGGATGGCCCAGATTATTCGAAGCTACGCTCGCAACATCTCAACAGAGGCATCGCTCGCCACAATCGCCGCCGACATGCAAGGAGAACCTCCCTCAAGAAATACCGTTTCTGAATATGTCGACGCCTTGACCCGCTCCTGCGTTTTCGAAGATCTCGAGGCATGGGCCCCGCGGCTCCGCTCAAAAACCGCCGTACGGACAAGTCCGACGCGCCATTTCTGCGATCCATCGCTTGCGGTCGCAGCCCTGGGGGCAACGCCTCAAAAACTCCTGGAAGATTTTGAAACATTTGGGCTTCTGTTTGAATCGATGTGCATCCGTGACCTGCGCACCTATATGGATCTACTTGGCGGCAAGGTTTACCACTATCGGGACAAGACCGACCTTGAAGCCGATGCCGTACTCGTGCTAGATGACGGCAGGTACGCTCTGGTTGAGGTCAAGCTTGGCTCAAAGCCTATAGACACCGCTGTCGCCAATCTCAAGAAACTTGCATCTAAAATCGATGCGACCCACCAAGGCGAAGCGTCCTTCTTGCTCGTTCTCACTGGAACCGCGACTGCCTACCGACGGGAAGACGGTGTCGTAGTCGCGCCACTTGCTTCACTGGGACCGTAGGACAGCTGGCATACAGCGGCGGGCGCGGGAGCCCTCCGTAGTAGAATCTGAACCACTGATTAGACCCGTACAAAAGGAGATTTTCCATGCATGACGTCGGAATGAACATGAGCCAGCTTGCCATGAGCGTCAAGCAGGTCGACGACACCATCGAGCTCGCTCACGAGTGGAGCCATCAGCTGCTGCATGCGACCGAGAATTTTGACATGGAGCGCATCGGCGCCAAGCTCGAGGCAGCCATGGCCGCGCTGCACGAGGCCCACGACGCGCTCGAGGGCTACGAGGAAGCCATCGAGGCCGACCACAACTCCGTCGGCTCCGTGAAGCTGGTGTAACGTGGCCGAACACGAGCACGGCTGCGGGTACGAGCACGAGCATCCGCACGGGGCGGACGGTGACGCAGGCTGCCACTGTAGTGGCTCCGGCTCCGAGCTGGTCCGCTTTTCGGTTACCGCACCGGACGACTTGCTGCGCCGTTTTGACGAACAGATCGCGCGCCGCGGCGACGTGGCCAACCGCTCCGAGGCCGTGCGCGACCTGATTCGCGCCTCGATCGCCAAAGAGCAGATGCGCACGCCCGATGAGCATGTTATCGGGTCGCTCACCATGATCTACGACCACCATACCGGCGACCTGACGCGCCGTCTGGACGAAGTGCAGCACGACTACACCGACGAGATCGTATCGACCATGCACGTGCATCTGGATCACCACAACTGCTTGGAGATTCTGGCGCTCAAGGGTCGCGGCGAGCGCGTCTACGAACTGGCCGACCGCCTGCTGGGCCTGCGCGGCGTTAAGCACGGCGAGCTCACGTGCGCCGCCACCAAGCAGAGCCTGGGGCTGTAACAGCACACATTTCAACGAAGGAGGGTCGCATGCGGCATGCGCATATCCATGTAACGGGCATTGTGCAGGGCGTCGGCATGCGGCCGTTTGTGTATCGCGAGGCCATGACGCACGGCATTTGCGGCTGGGTGCTCAACGCGGGCGACGGCGTGCATATCGAGGCGCACGCTCCGGCCGATGCGCTCGATGCTTTTGTTGCCGCGCTTTCTGAGCATGCGCCCGCGGCGGCTCGCGTTGAGCGAGTCGATATTGCAGATTTGGAGCCTGGCGGCTGGAGCGCTGCCGATGAGAAGGGCTTTCGCATTGTGGCATCGCGGGATCAGACCGCGCACACCACGCTCGTCTCACCCGATATCGCCACCTGCGATGATTGCCTGCGCGAGTTGTTCGATCCCGTCGACCGACGCTATCACTACCCCTTTATCAACTGCACTAACTGCGGCCCACGCTTTACCATCATCCGATCGCTGCCTTATGACCGAGCGGCTACCTCGATGGACCGTTTCCCCATGTGCCCCGCCTGCGCCGCAGAGTATGCCGATCCACTCGACCGTCGCTTTCACGCACAGCCCGATGCCTGCTTTGATTGCGGGCCGCATATTACGTGGCGCGAGGCTGTGAACGGCGATGCGTGCGGGAATTCGTCCGCGACACCGGCCGTCGGCACCACACGCGAGGCCAGCGACGCTATCATCGAGCGCTGCGTTGAGCTGCTGGCCAGCGGTGGCATCGTCGCCATCAAGGGCCTGGGCGGATTCCATCTAGCCTGTGACGCTGCCAACGAGCAGGCGGTGGCCGAGTTGCGCCGTCGCAAACGCCGCAGCAATAAGCCGCTTGCCGTCATGGTGCGCAGTCTTGCCGATGCCGGGCGCCTGTGTCATATCGACGATGCTGAACGCGATCTGCTCGCTGGCAGTATCCGCCCCATCGTGCTGCTGCGCCGGCGCACTGTTAGCGAGGACAACGACGGTTCCCCCGACATCCTCGCCCTCGCGCCATCTGTCGCGCACGACCTGCCCGAGCTCGGCGTCATGCTCCCCTATACGCCGCTTCAACATCTGTTGCTTGCCGCGGCAGAAGTCTGCGGTATGCACGCGCTCGTCATGACCAGCGGAAACATGAGCGAAGAACCCATCGAGACCGACGACGACCTTGCCTGGGAACACCTCGTTGCTGCCGGCATCGCCGACGCGTTGCTCGGTAACGACCGCGCGATCCTCTCGCGCTACGACGACTCTGTAGTGCGCGTGGTCGACGGCGCCATTATGCCCGTTCGCCGCGCTCGCGGATATGCACCCCAGCCGCTACCGTTGCCGGCGCTCGACGGCGCTCCGTCCTGCGTGCTAGCCTGCGGGCCACAACAAAAGGCCACGATTGCGCTCGCGCGTGAAGGGACGAACGGCAAGACAACCTGTTTTGTGTCGCAGCATATCGGCGATGTTGAAAACGGCGGGGCCTTCGATGCCTGGAACGCCGCGCGCACGCGCTTGGAAGATCTCTTTGACTTGGCGCCCGCCGCCTTGGCCTGCGATGTGCACCCCAGCTATCTATCGGGCCAGTGGGCGCGCGAGCAGGCGCGAAAATGCAATCTGCCGCTCGTCGAGGTGCAGCACCATCATGCGCATATCGCGAGCGTAATGGCCGAGGCCATCGCCGCGGGCCAGCTTACAACCGACGCGCGCGTCCTTGGCATCGCCTTTGACGGCACCGGCGCCGGCACCGATGGGACCATTTGGGGCGGCGAGTTTCTTGTTGCCAGCCTTGGCGGCTTTGAGCGCGCCGCGCATTTGCGCACCTGGGCGCTCCCCGGTGGGGCGGCCTCCGTGCGCGACGCCCGCCGCAACGCCTTTGCCCTGCTCAGTGAGCTCGGCCTGCTCGAGCACCCAGGTGCCGCTCGGCTTTTGGACAGCCTCGACGAGCAAACGCGCAGCGTGACAGCCACCATGATCGAGCGCGGCATCAACAGCCCGCGTACCAGCAGCATGGGGCGTCTCTTTGATGCCGCGGCAGCAATTCTGGACATCTGCGACAAGGCAACCTACGAGGGCGAACCCGCCATAGAACTCGAAGCCGCTGCCTGGCGCGCGCTCGACAACGAAATCGCCCATTTTCCCGACGACAACGCCGGCTATTTCGCATCTGGCCCATCGTGGCTGGACGGCCCCTATGTTCTGGACCAGAAAGCACTCTTTGAGGCACTTTTGGGAGGAATTGAAGCCGGAGCGCCCGCCGACAGGCTCGCACTCGATTTCCATGTCTCCGTCGCGCGCTCCTCGGCGCGCATCGCCAGCGATATCTGCGTGCACGAGGGCATCGACACCGTCGCGCTCTCGGGCGGCGTGTTCATGAACCGACTTTTGCTTCAGCTCCTTACCCACGACCTCAAAGACGCCGGTCTTGCCGTCTTGGTCCCCCACGCCGTGCCCGTCAACGACGGCTGCATCGCCTACGGTCAGGCCGCCATCGCTCGCGCTCGCCTCGCGCAGACGGCGTCTCTATAGGCCGTTTTGCCAGCCTGCGCGCCGCCGTCTCACAGGTGTAACGCGTTTGCTCGTGACTCCCGCGAGCGCTACCATCAACTGATGGATTATTGAGCGCCCGTCCAGCGCAAAGCGTCTAAAAGGGGAACATTATGTGCCTTGCCGTTCCCGGTAAAGTAGTCAAACGCGACGACGACCTCAAGGCCACCGTCGACATGATGGGCATCGAGCGCCCCGTGTCGCTGCGACTCGTGCCGACGGCGCAGGTTGGCGACTACATTCTCGTACACGCCGGCTTTGGCATCCAGATTGTCAACGAGCAGGAAGCGCAGGAAACGCTCGAGCTCGTTAATGCCATGTCCGAGCTGGTCGAAGAAGACCAGCTTGCCACCAACCCGGCGGAGGCTTACTAGTGGCGCCCGAACAACCGGCTCGCTCCGGTATCGACTTCTCGGCATTCCGCAATCCCAAGCTGGCTCGCGAGCTCATCGAGCGCATTCATGAGCTTGTCGGCGGCCGCGCCATCAACCTTATGGAAGTCTGCGGCACGCATACCGTGAGCATCGGGCGCTATGGCTTTCGCTCCATTATGCCGGCCGGGCTCAAACTGCTGAGCGGCCCGGGCTGCCCCGTCTGCGTTACCGCCAACCGCGACATCGACCACGCGATCGCGCTCGCCAACATAGACGGCGCCATCATCACCACCTTTGGCGACATGATGCGCGTGCCCGGATCATCCACCTCGCTCGCTGCGCAAAAGGCGGCGGGGCGCGATATTCGCATTGTGTACTCCCCGCTCGACGCGCTCGACATTGCCGAGCAAAACCCCGATCGCCCGGTCATTTTTATGGGCGTGGGCTTTGAGACTACGACGCCCACCATCGCCGCCGCCATTTTGGAGGCCGATGCACGCGGGCTCCAGAACTTCTCGGTCTATTGCGCCCACAAGACCACGCCGCCGGCGTTGCGCGCCATCGCCAACGATCCCGAGACCGCCATCGACGGATTTATCCTGCCGGGGCACGTCGCCACCATCACGGGCTTGGCGCCTTTTAGCTTTTTGGTCGACGAGTTCGATACCCCGGGCGTGGTCACGGGATTTGAACCGGTCGATATCCTGCAGGGCATCTGCATGCTGGTCCAGATGGTTGTCGAGGACAGGCCCGCGATCGACAACGCCTACCGCCGTGGCGTTAACGCAGACGGCAACCCCGTGGCGCGCCAGCTGGTCGAGCAGGTGTTTGAGCCATGCGACACCACGTGGCGCGGACTGGGGCCGATTGCCAACTCGGGCCTTTCCATCCGCCCCGAGTTCTCGCGCTTTGATGCCCGCGCTCGCTTTGACGTGCCCGTTGAGGCGACGGTCGAGCCGCGCGGGTGCCGCTGCGGCGACGTGCTGCGCGGGGCCATTACGCCGAGCAGCTGCCCGCTCTTTGGCCGCACCTGCACGCCCGAGCACCCCGTCGGCCCGTGCATGGTGAGTTCCGAAGGCAGCTGCGCGGCGTACTACCGCTACCGCGACTAGTCCGGACGCACCCGCACACCGGCATCACCCACGATTGGAGTTTTCGATATGTCCCGTACTGCCACCGATAGCACCGTCCTGTTGGGCCACGGCTCTGGCGGTCAGATGATGAAACGCATCATCGATGAGGTCTTTTTGGATGCCTTTGGGTCGCCCGAGTTGCTCGAGGGCAACGATGCCGGCGTCGCCGCGCTGCCCGCGAACGGGCGCATCGCCATGTCGACCGACAGCTTTGTGGTTTCGCCGCAGTTCTTCCCCGGTGGCAACATCGGCCGCCTCGCTGTATGCGGAACCGTCAACGACGTCGCGACCTCGGGCGCCAACGTGCGCTACCTATCGTGCGGCTTTATCCTCGAAGAGGGCTATCCCATGGATAAGCTCCACCAGATTGTGCAGACGATGGCCGAGACGGCGCGCGAGGCGGGCGTGTCCATAATCACGGGCGACACTAAGGTGGTCGAGCGCGGCGGGGCCGACGGCGTCTACATCAATACCGCCGGCGTGGGCGAGGTGCCTGCGGGCGTGGCGCTCAGCGGCGCAAACTGCCAGCCCGGCGATGTCATCCTGGTATCGGGTACGCTGGGCGACCACGGCATCGCCATCATGAGCCAGCGCGAGGGCTTGGCGTTTTCGAGCACGATCGAAAGCGATGCCGCACCGCTCAACCACCTGATTGCCGACGTTCTGGCCGCAGCGCCCGGCACGCGTTGCTTTCGCGACCCCACGCGCGGTGGCCTGGCCTCGACGCTCAACGAGTTTGCCCAGGCCAGCAATGTTGCCATGGAGGTCGACGAGGATGCCGTGCCCGTGCGTCCCGACGTGCAGGCCGCCTGCGAGATGCTCGGCTACGATGTGCTGCAGGTGGCAAACGAGGGCAAGATGGTCGCCGTCGTACCGGCCGAGCAAGCCGATGCCGCACTGAGCGCCATGCGCGCCGCCCACTACGGCGAGAACGCCGCCGTCATCGGTCGCGTGCTGCCGCTTGCCGAGGGCGCCCGTCCCGCCGTGCGCGTGCGCACCGGCTGGGGTTCGACCCGCATCCTCGACATGCTCGTAGGAGAGCAGCTGCCGAGAATTTGCTAACGACAAAGGCTCAGGGCTATTAAAGATATTCAGATTCCAAACATGCCCGGCACGCATGCCCAGTATCATGGGGTGCGTTTTACAACTCAAGCGGCAGGAGCACCCATGGCAGCAGCTTTTTCCCATGTGATCTTTGACCTGGACGGCACCATCCTCAACACGCTCGAGGACCTGGCGGCCGCCGGCAACCATACCTGCGAGGCGCACGGCTGGCCCACGTTTGCCGTTGACGAGTACCGCTACAAGGTGGGAAACGGCATGCTCAAGCTGGTTGAGCGCTTTATGCCTGCCGAGTATGCGGGCGACAGCCGTATGTTTGAGCAAACGCTTGCCGAGTTTAGGGCTTACTACGGCGAGCACAAGGAGGACCACACCGCCCCCTATGCCGGCACGATCGAGATGCTCGACCGCCTACGCGCCGCGGGCGTTCAGCTTGCCGTGCTCACCAACAAGGACCACGTCTCGGCGGCTCCGCTTATCGAGAAGTATTTTGGTTCCGAGCGCTTTGCGCTGGTGCAGGGCCGTGTCGATGCGTTTCCGCCCAAGCCCGAGGCGCCTGTTACGCTGCATGTGATGGAAGAGCTAGGCGCCGATCCGTCGACCACGCTCTATGTGGGCGATTCCAATGTCGATATCCTGACCGGCCACAACGCCGGCCTTAAGAGCGCGGGCGTCAGCTGGGGCTTCCGCGGCCGCGCAGAGCTGGAGGCCGCCAGCGCCGACTACGTGGTGGACACCCAGGCAGAGCTCGCGGCGCTGATCCTGGGCGAGTAACGAGCGACACTGCTTAACGCAGCTGCGACAATTCTTCCGCGCGGAAAGCGCATCCCGTTTTGGAGCTCCGGAATGGGATGCGCTTTCCGTTTGAGGCGCATCAGGGAAACCGCATCCCGTTTCAGAGCAATATTCCGGGTCGCACTTTCCGCAACCCACCCCATCCGGAAAATGCGACCCACTATTCGGGCAAAAACCGGGTCGCGGTTTCCAAAGCACTCGATGCAACGCTGGCACAAGGAGTGTCCCCAACTGCCGGCAGAAAAGGAACGTCCCCAACTGCCGCCTTCCCAATGACTACTTCAGCGATGGCAACGTCGCAGGTAAAAGTGCCACTTTAAGCCAACCAAGGGAACGACGTTGTTTTGGCAACGACAGCGAAAGCCCGCCAGAGCGAGCAAGGTGCCTTGAAACAAGGCGGCATTGACCTTTTGGTCATGCCGCCGAAGTTGAAAGGCAGATTGCCGCTCTGGCGGGCTTGCAGCGTCGAGCAGTTACGGCGTTTGGTAAAACGCCGTAACGAACTACCGCGTAACCCCCTAGCTCAGCATTGCATCCATCATCTCGGAGTTGACGGAGTCGTCGGCAGACCACTCGCCATCGTCGTTGCAGGTGTACTTGAAGATAACCGTGGTCTTCCTGGGCTCGGTGGCCTTGGTCACATCGACCATAACCTGACCGGCCATCTTGTACAGCTCGTCATCGGAAGGAACCGTGTCAAGCGCAGCGACCTTCTCCTGATACTGGGTGGAGAAGTCCTCGACGATCTTGTTCATAGACTTGCATGTGATAGAGACCTCGGCGGTCGCGACACCCTTGTCCTCGTCGACCGTCACGTCGCCGATCTTGTAGTCAAAGCCCTCGAGATAGGTCTTGGCATACTCCTTGGGATCGATACCCAGCTGCTCGAACTCGTCGCCCGAAGCCTCCTCCAGACCAGAGAGGAAGTCGTCGCCACCGTTCTTGACCTCGTCAAACTGAGTCGTAAGATCCTCCGTGATGAGTTCCTCGATCGAAGGGCCTCCGCAACCGGAAAGCACGACCACACATGCAACCAAGACGGCCATGAGGGGCGCAAGCAGCAGCTTCTTTTTCATGTTGTTCCTCCCAATGAGCGGCACTGCGCTTCCCAGACGCGGCGCACGTTGTAATAAGTAAGCCCATACTATCCACTTATGAACACCCTCGGCAACGCGAAGGCGCGGTCGGTTCGTTTTAGCGTCCGAACGGTTTGCAAGCCCGCCCAACGTGCAATAAAACGCTTCCCCGCGATGCAATAAAAAAGGTGGCCGGAAAACCCGACCACCCTTGTGCATCTTCTGGATGCCGCAGACTACTTGCGGACGACCTTAACGATGACGTCACCGGCGGCGACGGCAGACTCGGCCTCGACGGCGAGCTCGACATCGGCAAACTCGGCAGTGTTGGACACGGCCACGACGACGCAGTCCTTGTAACCGGCGGCAGCGATCTTGGCGCGGTCGATCTTGAGTATGGGCTGGCCGGCCTTCACGACGTCGTCGGCCTTGACGAAGCCCTCGAAGCCGTCGCCGTTCATGTTGACGGTATCGACGCCAACGTGCACCAGAACCTCGATGCCGCTATCGGACTGCAGACCCACGGCGTGACCCATGGTGACGGTCACCTTGCCGTCGCAGGGAGCGTAGACCAGGTCGTCCTCGGGCCACACGGCGCAGCCCTTGCCCAGAACCTCGCCACCAAAGACGGGATCGGGCACGTCGGCCATCTTGATGACCTTGCCCTTGACGGGCGAGCACAGCACGTCGGCGCCGGCAGAAGCAGAAATGGAGGCCGGAGCAGCAGCTGCCGCGGGCTCAGCCTTCTTCTTGAACATATCAAACAGACCCATACGTTTTCTCCTCTTGATTAAGCGCAACGTTATGCGCATGCCTATGGTGATTATAGTGCCAAATGATCAAATTGCTAAGGTGAGGGCTCGAATCGCAAGCCCTTCCAAGCCCTTCCCAAAACCTTTTCCCCAGTGGCACTCATATTGTCGATTAAGCCAAACCCTCGGTGCCGTTGGACTTGATGATCTTCTGGTACGCGAAGAAGCTGTCCTTGCGGCGGCGCTCGTAGGTACCGGTGCCGTCGTCGTACTTATCGACATGGATGAAGCCGTAGCGCTTGCGCATCTCGCCGGTGCCGGCGGACACCAGGTCGATGGGGCCCCACCAGGTGTAGGCGATCAGGTCGACACCGTCGGCAATGGCCTCGCCCATGGCCTTGATGTGGCTGCGCAAGTAGGCGATGCGATACGGGTCATGGATGGAACCGTCCTCCTCGACCTCGTCGTAAGCGCCCATGCCGTTCTCGACCACCATCAGCGGAATCTCGTAGCGAGCATAGATCTCGTTGAGGGCAATGCGCAGGCCCAGCGGATCGATCTGCCAGCCCCAGTCGGTGGACTCCAGATAGGGATTCTTGCCGCCAAAGGTCATGTTGCCCTCGGTCATCTCGTGATCCTTGTGGGTGCCCACGGTGCCGGACATGTAGTAGCTAAAGGAGTAGAAGTCGACCTTGCCGTCGGCGATATCCTGCAGGTCGCCGTCCTCCATCACAAGCTCAACATCGTTCTCGGCCCAGAAGCGCTTGGCATAGAACGGGTACTTTCCGCGCACCTGCACGTCGGAGCAGTACCAGTTCATGGCGTTCATCTCCTGCTGCGTAGCAAACACGTCGGCCGGATCGCACGTGGCGGCATAGGAGAGGATGAAGCAATCCATGTTGCCCATCTTGAACTGCGGGTAATGCTCGTGGGCATAGCGCACGACGCGGCCGCTGGCGACAAACTGGTGATGCAGCGCCTGCATGCGGGCCTGCGGCGTGGTGTGGACCGCCGAAGCCGGGCCCTCAAAGCCCTGAATCATGCTGGTCTCAAAGAGGTTGCCCATGTCCTGAGTGCCGCAGTTGATCTCGTTGAAGGTGAGCCAGAACTTGACCTTGTCCTGGTAACGGTCGAAGACGGTTTGGCAATACTTCTCAAAGAAGCCGATGAGCTCGCGGCTCGCCCAGCCGTTGTACTTCTCGACCAGGTGATAGGGCATCTCGTAGTGCGAGAGGGTCACGAGCGGCTCGATGTTGTGGGCGCGCAGGCAGTCGAAGACGCGATCGTAGAAGGCAAGGCCGGCCTCGTTGGGCTCAGCATCGTCGCCGTTGGGGAAGATACGGCTCCAGGAGATGGACATGCGGAACATGTTGAAGCCCATCTCGGCGAACAGCGCAATGTCCTCCTCGTAGTGATGGTAGAAATCGATGCCGTCATGGTTGGGGTAGAAACGGTCGGGATCGATATCGATCGTAATCTGACGCGGCTCCTTGTAGCTGCCGCCCAAGAAATGGTCATCGACGGAAGGACCGCGGCCGTCCACGTTCCAAGCGCCCTCAAACTGGTTGGCAGCGGCGGCGCCACCCCAATAGAAGCCCTCGGGGAACTTGATGTTTTCCATGAGCATCTCCTTTACATCGCGGGTCGATAAGCCGAGTATCGCCCACGCGCGCGGCAGGCAGGGGCAGGGGTGCCAAACCCGACACTTCTTTTCGTTCTCAAGTCCTGCCGCCGCCCCGTCCCTGATACTTCCTGATACCGACCGAAACGTGCCAAAATAAACCTGTCTTTTTTGGCAGGTTTGTTGAGTGTGGGAGTTCGTATGGATATCAAACGCAAGATTTCCGAGGCACAGGGCCTTACCCCTACCGAGCAACAGCTCGGCATCTCGGCCCTTGCCATGGGCGAAGACGTCCGCGGGCTCTCCATCAAGGAATTTGCCGTGCGCACCAACGTTTCGGTCGCGAGCGTCCACCGTTTTTGCAAAAAGCTCGGCCTCGAGGGCTTTAAGGACCTCAAGGTCGAGCTCATCCGCCTGGCAACCGAATCGGGCAACCGACGCGACGTGGACATCAACTTTCCCTTCGACGCCACATCCACCCCTGCGCAGGTTATGGAGCGCATGGAGGGACTCTATCAGACCACGCTGGCCGAAACGCAGGAGTTGCTCGACCCCACGCAGCTTGACCACGCCGCCAAGCTCATCGCGAACGTCCGACAGGTCGACATCTACACGGGCTCGCACAACCTCTATCCAGCGGGAATGTTCCGCGATCGTCTACTCTCCGCCGGTAAAAGCGCGACGTGCCACAACGGTGTCGAGGCCCAGGTGCGAACGGCTCTCGCCTCGGGTCCCGACCATGCGGCAATCGTCATCTCCTACAGCGGTCTTGCCCCCAACCTCAAGGACATCTTGCCGATCCTCAGCAGTCGGCATGTCCCGGTCATCGTCATCGGCACACCTTATTGCGCGCGCATTCACCCCGGCTTTGCCGCCTACCTTACGGTGAGTGACCACGAGAGCATGACGCATCGCATCACGCAGTTCGCCAGCCACATCGCCGTGCAATACGTACTCGATTCGCTCTACAGCAGCTACTTCGCCAAAGATTACGCCCGCTGCTCCGAGTTCCTAGAGCGCTCATTCCCCTACACCCGCCTCCCGGGGCTCAAGTAGCGACGAGCGTAGTTCTCGGACGCTTATCTAACGAGAGCAAGTAGTCATTTAAGAACGTCCCCAGTAGTCATTGGGGACGTTCTTAAATGACTAGTCAAACAAGAACGTCCCCAACGACTACCCATCCGGAGCAAGACAACGCCGCAGGTAGAGGACGGACAGCGAGCGACGTCCAGGGCGAACAAGTTGGCATGAAAAAGGCGAGGCATTGACCTTCTGGTCATGCCTCGCCTTTTGAATGACAAATTGTCGCCCTGGGCGGCGCGCAGCGTCGGCCGGTTACGGCGTTTGGTAAAACGCCGTAACTACTCTCGGGCTCCGTACTGCTCGTAGTAAGCGTCGATGGCGGTCTTGAGCTCGTCGTCGATGACAACCTTGCCGTCGATCTCGTGGTTGTAGAGGGTCTCGACGACCTCGGCCATGGAGACGATGCTCGCGACGGGGAAACCGTACTTGGCCTCGATCTCCTTCTGCGCGGTGGTCACACCGCCCTTGCCGACCTCCATGCGGTTGAGGGACACGATCAGGCCCTTGATCTCGACATCGGCAGCAGCCTTGACCTTGGGATAGGTCTCGTCGATGGACTTGCCGCTGGTGGTGACGTCCTCGACCATGACCACACGGTCGCCGTCCTTGGGCTCATAACCCAGCAGGTTGCCCTTATCGGCACCGTGGTCCTTGGCCTCCTTGCGGTCGCAGCAGTACTTGACCTCCTTGCCGTACAGCTCGTGGTAGGCAATTGCGGTCACGACGGCCAGCGGAATGCCCTTGTAGGCCGGTCCAAACAGCACATCAAAGTCGTCGCCAAAGTTATCGTGGATGGCTTGGGCGTAATACTCGCCCAGCTTCTTGAGCTGATAGCCCGTCACGTAAGCGCCGGCGTTCATAAAGAACGGGGACTGACGGCCGCTCTTGAGCGTAAAGCTGCCGAACTTAAGAACGTCGGACTCGACCATGAACTTGATGAACTCTTGCTTGTAAGCCTCCATGCGGGCTCCTCTCGTAATCGCGTACGTGCTCTTCAGTTTAGCGCAGGCGAGGCGTCGATGTGGGCGTGCTTTGGAGCCACGGCATTCTGTAAAGGCTTTGTCAGGGGAATGGTTTTCCGAACAATGGGGTTGACATGGCAAACCCCCTCATCAAGAATACGGGCGGATTAAAAAGGGGTACGAGATACCCAAAGCGCGCTGCGCTCAGCCTTTAGGAGGTGTGCCATGGAAGGCAGTCCTAGTCAAAAAACCTGCATGTCGCCCTCGGCACGCCGCGAGGACTCCGCACACGCATAAACGCCACCGGCAGATCGCCAAAACCACCGCAAAGGCGCGCTGCACCCTTTGTGGGCTCAAGAGCTTGACGTGAACGACATCTAGGTTTTTTGAAGCAAATACGACACGTACGCTAACTCCCCTCAACAAGGAGGACCCTATGCTGATGCTCAAAACCGTCACGGTACTCGAAGCCATCTCCAAGCGCCGCCGCACGGCGCGCCCTGCCGCTCATACCGGCCTGTCCAAGAACACCATATTCGCCGCCACCCATAGTGCCGAGGACGCCCTCGTACTGCTTGACGCCACGGCAAACGGCCTCACCGTCGAGCAGGCAACTGAGCGCCTGAACGCCGTCGGCCCCAACACCATCGAGGCAACGACCAAAACGCTCGCCCGCCGCATCGCCGACGCGTTCATCGATCCCTTCGCCGGCATCCTCGCCGCGCTCGCACTGGTCTCGCTCTACATCGACGTGCTCGCCGTGCCCGAACCGCAGCGCGACCCCTCCACGGTCATCGTCATCGGCACCATGCTGCTGGTATCGGGCGGCATGAAGTTTATCCAGGAAGCCCGCAGCGGCAATGCGGCCGAGGCCCTCAAGGACCTGGTCTCCAACACTTGCACCGCCCTGCGCGACGGCGAGCGCATCGAGATCCCCTTCGACGAGCTCGTCCCCGGCGATGTAATCCGTCTCTCTGCCGGCGATATGGTGCCGGCAGATGCCCGCATCATCACCGCGCGCGACCTGTTTGTGATCGAGTCCGCACTCACCGGCGAGAGCGAGGCCGTCGAGAAGACCACCGCCGTCACCGTCGTCGAGGGCGCCGACGGCTCCGCACTGCCACTCTCTGCCTGCAAGAACATCGTCTTTACCGGCACCTCCGTGCAAAACGGCGCCGCCATGGCGCTTGTTGTTGCCACCGGCTCGGACACCTACCTGGGCGGCATCGCCAAGATGCTCAACGGGCGCGGCGAAAAGAGCGCGTTTGACCGCGGCGTCTCGAGCGTCTCCATGCTGCTGGTGCGCCTGATGCTCGTTATGGCGCCGGCCGTCTTTGCCATCAACGCCGCCACCAAGGGCAACGTCATCGACGCGCTGCTGTTCGCCACGAGCGTGGCCGTGGGCATCACGCCGCAGATGCTTCCCGTCATCGTGACCACGAGCCTGTCGCAGGGCGCCAAGGACCTCGCCCGTCGCCAGGTTATCGTCAAGGAGCTGCCGGCGATTCAAAACCTCGGCGCGATGGATGTCCTGTGCTGCGACAAGACCGGCACCCTCACCGAAGACCGCATCGTGCTCGAGCGCTACCTCAACACCGATGGCAATGAGGACGCGCGCGTGCTGCGCCATGCGTTTTTGAACAGCTTCTTCCAGACCGGCCTCAAAAATCTTATCGACCTGGCCGTAATCGACCGTGCCGATGTGACGCCCTCGACCGTCGCACCCGATTCCATGCTGGGCCAGAGCCTGCGCGACCGCTACACCAAGGTCGACGAGGTTCCCTTCGATTTCTCGCGCCGTCGCCTGAGCGTAGTTGTCGCCGACGCCCAAGGCAAAACCCAGATGGTTACCAAGGGCGCTGCCGAGGAAATGCTCGAGATCTGCTCCTTTGTCGAGATCGATGGCATCGCTCAGCCGCTCACCGACGAGAAGCTCGCCCAGATTCGCAAGCAGATCGCCGGACTTAACGCCGAGGGCCTACGCGTAATTGCCGTGGCGCAGAAGACCAATCCGCGCCGCGTGGGCGAGTTTGGCATCGCCGACGAGTGCGACATGGTGCTGATGGGCTTTTTGGCCTTCCTCGATCCGCCCAAAGCAAGTGCCGCGGGCGCCGTCGCCACCCTCGAGGCCAAGGGCGTGGCGGTCAAGGTCCTAACCGGCGACAACGACCGCGTCGCCGCCACCGTCTGCGAGCAGATTGGCATCGATGCGAGCAACGTCTTGCTCGGCTCCGAGATCGATGCGCTCGATGACGCCGAACTTGCCAAGCGCGCCGAGAAAACCCACCTCTTCGCCAAGCTCTCGCCGCTGCAGAAGGCGCGCCTGGTACGTGTCATGCGCGAGATGCTCGGCCACACCGTGGGCTTTATGGGCGACGGCATCAACGACGCCGCCGCCATGCGTGCGAGCGATTGCGGCATCTCGGTCGATTCGGCCGTCGATATTGCCAAGGAATCCGCCGATATCATCTTGCTTCAGAAGGACCTGGGCGTGCTCGAGCGCGGCATCATCGAAGGCCGTCGCACTTACGGCAACCTGCTCAAGTACCTCAAGACCACGGTGAGCTCCAACTTTGGCAATGTGCTGTCCGTGACCGTCGCGAGCCTGTTCTTGCCGTTTTTGCCCATGAGCGCCCTGCAGCTGGTACTGCTGTCGCTGGTCTACGAGATCGTGTGCATCGCACTGCCGTGGGACACCGTCGATGACGCCTGGACTGCCCGTCCGCGTGCCTGGGACGCCGCGTCCATCAAGGGCTTTATGCTCGAGCTGGGCCCCGTGAGCTCGCTGTTTGACATCGTGACCTTCGCCGCGCTCTTCTTTGTCGTGTGCCCCACCGCCGTGGACGCAAGCTGGTCCGAGCTTGCCGCCGCGGGCGACGTCGCGGGTATGGCGACCTTTGCTGCGCTCTTCCAGAGCGGCTGGTTTGTCGAGTCCATGTGGTCGCAGACACTCGTGGTCCACATGTTGCGCTCCCCGCATCTGCCGAGCCCGCGCGACCACGCCGCGCCCGCATTGTGCGTTCTTACTGTGCTGGGCCTGGCGCTCGTCACCTGGCTGCCGGCAAGCCCCATCGCCGATGTGCTCGGCCTCATGCCGCTGCCCACGAGCTTTTTTGGGCTGCTCATTGGCATCGTTACCGCCTATATCGCGCTCACCCAGCTGGCAAAGTGCCGCTACATTGCCCGCCACGGCGAGCTGCTTTAGCACGGTGAGCCGCCACAGTAGACAGCCCAAGGGCAAAACCACCACAAAGGGGACAGTGAACTGCGCCCCGAAACTTGGACTGAACAAAT
>URHU01000018.1:0-25622 GCA_900547715.1 uncultured Collinsella sp.
TGTGCGGTTTTTGCAGCGGCTTGTTCTATGACCTGTCCGCTGCCGTGCCGGTGGGCGTTATGTCGCTCCTGCTGACCGTGGGTTCTTTTGCCCTGGTGCACAGCGCCGTCGGTCAGACGGGCGGTACCCCGAGTGCGCGCGGCGTCACTGTGGGCGCCTTTGCGCTCGTCATTAATGTGATCTACAGCATCATCTTGCTGTTTATGGGTTTGGAGACGAGCTTTGTCGTGGCGATCTTCGGCCATGCGCTGCCGTCCTCGATCCTGACGGGTCTGGTTGCCATTCCGTTTTTGATGTCCGGCGTCGTGCCGCAGTCCGGCTATGGATTCTCCGCACGTGGCGGACGCCAGGCGGGTATGCGCTTTAAGCCCAAGACCCGCAAGCTCAAATAGGGGAGGCCCGTAGATGTCTTCCCAGTTGACGGTTATTATCGCCGGTATCGTGCTGGTTGTGGCCATCGTGGTCGCGCTGGTCGTCATGCGTCGCGGCGATTCCCGTTTTACCTACGATACGCAGCATGGAACGGCCCCGCGCGCCACCGAGGGCGAGGGCAATACCGCGGCGACCGCCTTTAAGGGCCGTTTTTCCATCCTCACCACGGGTGTGGGCGCGATGTTTGCGGCGCTTGCCGTCAAGCTGTGGGGCATGCAGATGGTCTCGTCGGACTATTACGAGAAGCAGGCCAATAGTAATCAGACTCGCACCGTTACAACACCCGCTGTGCGCGGTCGCATCCTCGACCGCAATGGCGTGGCGCTTGTCCAGAACCGTCCCTCACTGGCTGTCGTGGCCTACCGCGACCTTGCCGAGGATGAGGTTCTGGTTCGCCATCTTGCCAACGTGCTTGGAATGCCTTACGTGGCGGTCCTTCGCAATATTCAGGACAATACAGAGGGCGCCCAGAGCCTGCATACCATCGCGACGGACGTCCGTCGCTCCACGGTTGCCTATATTCAGGAGCATGCCGGCGAGTTCCCGGGCGTCAAGATTGCCGAGCGTACCGAGCGCCAGTATCCATATGGCGAGACGGCATGTCATATCTTGGGCTATACCGGCACCATTACCTCCGAGCAGCTCGAGGCCCAGAATAAGAAAACCTCTGGCGATGATGATGCTTCTGCTGGCAAGATTACGTACCAGTCGGGCGATATCGTGGGCCAGGCGGGCGTTGAGAGCTACTACGAAAACCTGCTGCAGGGTATTCGTGGCGAGCAGACCGTCAAGGTCGATGCTTCGGGCAATGTGACCGGTCAGGCCGGCGCCGTGCCCGCGAAGGCCGGCTCCGACATTAAGCTCACGCTCGACCTTAAGATCCAACAGGCCTGTGAGACGGCGCTGGCGAGCGCTATCGAGCTTGCCAAGACCACTGGCTACAGCAATGCCGGCAACGGCGCTGTGGTATGTCTCGATCCCAACAATGGCGAGATCCTGGGCATGGCGAGCCAGCCCAAGTTCGATCCGTCCGTCTTTATCGGCGGCGTCTCAAATGACGTGTGGACCGAGCTCAATGATGACAAGGGTTCGCACCCGCTGATCAACCGCGCCATTAGCGGACAGTACATGTCGGCCTCGACCATCAAGCCGCTCTCGGCACTGGCCGGTCTTGAGTTTGGAACCTACACTTCAACGCAGACAACCAACTGCACGGGCTATTGGACGGGCCTGGGCAAGGCTTGGGGCAAGCGCTGCTGGCTGACTTCTGGCCACGGCACCATGACGCTGCAGTCGGGTATCGCCAACTCGTGCGACCCCGTCTTCTACGACATGGGCAAGGCGTTCTTCTATGACGAGCAACATCCCGAGGGCCTGCAGGAGGTCTTTCGTCGCTGGGGCCTAGGCAAGACCTGCGGCATTGATCTGCCGAGTGAGGGCGCGGGCCGTATTCCCGATGCCGAGTGGAAAGAGTCGTACTTTACCGACGCCTCTGCCGAGGACCGCAAGTGGAATGCCGGCGATATGACCAACATCGCCATCGGCCAGGGCGACATTCTGGTGACGCCCCTGCAGATGGCGTGCGCCTATATGGGTCTTGCCAACGGCGGCAAACAGTACGTGCCTCACGTGTTTTTGTCTGCCGTGTCGCGCGATGGCGACGGTGATGCCTATAAGTACAACGGCAAGGGCAAGAAGAAGCGCCTGGAGGCCAAGATCAACAGTGATTCGGATTTGGCTCTTGTTCGCAACGGCATGCACGACGTGATTTACACGGCATCGACGTCCCTGGCGGCTCACTTTGGCACCCTGACGCCGCAGGTATACGGCAAGTCGGGCACGGGTGAGAAAAGCGGTGAGGACGAATACGCGTGGTTCTGCGCCTATGCACCGGCCGATGATCCCAAGTATGTCATCGCTACTGTTCTGGAGCAGGGCGGCGGCGGCTCAGATACCGCGATGCATGTCGTGCGCGACGTGCTCGGCGTGATTTATGACGAGCCCGATACCTCTTCGGCCTCGGGCGATTCTTCGGTTCGATAGGAGGTTGCGATGGATTTTTCTCCGGCGGATCTGTTCCGTTCAACCAAAACCGGCTCTCGCAGCAGCCTGGACCGCGTCAACAAGCAACTTTCGGCCTCGCGCGGCACGTTTCGCCAAAAGGTGCATATCGGTGTGCTCGTGGCTACTGTGGCGCTCGTCGCCTACGGTGCCATCATTATCTGGTCGGCTTCGCAGTTTAAGGCCGACGCCTCGTTCTCACGCCATCTGCTGGGAATTGGCATCGGTACGGTGCTGGCGGTGCTGGTCTGGCGTACCGACCTTCGCGGTATTTCCAATTTCTCGACGGCGTTGCTCGTCATCGACCTGATCGTGATCTTCTCGCCCAAGATTCCGGGTCTGTCCTATACGGGCGGTCTGGGCATGACGGGCTGGATCAAGATTCCCGGTATCGGCTTGACATTCCAGCCGGTTGAGCTTGCCAAGCTCATCACCATCTTCTTTATTGCTACGCTTGGCTCGCAATATAACGGTCGCATCGATACCGTTCGCGACTACGTCAAGCTCTGCGGCATGCTGTCCATTCCGTTTTTGGCCGTCGTTGCCATGGGCGACCTGGGCTCGGGCCTGGTCGTGCTGGTCTCGGGTGCCATCGTCATCTGCATGAGCGGTGCACGCCGCGAATGGGTGCTGTCGACCTTGGCCCTGCTGGTTGGTTTGATTGCGCTCATCTTGGCGCTCGACTCGGTCTTTGATTCGCTCCTTGGCCACGACGTGCTGATCAAGCAGTATCAGATGAACCGTCTGACGGTCTTCATCGACCCCGACAAAGCCGATTCGGATGATGCCTACAACCTGCAGCAGTCACTCATTGCCGTCGGCTCGGGTGGCTTCTTTGGTAAGGGCCTGGGCCACGCGACTCAGTCGGCCGGTGGCTTTCTACCCGAGTTCCACACCGACTTCGTCTTCGCCTTCCTGTCCGAGACGTTCGGCTTCTGCGGCTCCTTTTTGCTCCTGTGCCTCTACGTGCTGCTGATCTTCTCGACGATTCGCGTCGCCTTTAAGTGCGAGTCACTGTTCTTGCGCCTGTCGTGCGTGGGTATCGTCGGCATGTGGGCGTTCCAGACCTTCGAGAATATCGGCATGTGCATTGGCATGATGCCGATTACCGGTATTCCGCTGCCGTTTATTAGTTTTGGTTCGTCGTCGATGATGATTCAGTTGCTGACGGTGGGTATCGTACAATCCATATGGCGGCATCGTTCGGGCGCCGCGTAACCGCTGGAGGGGTTTGCCATGAAGATTCCCGTAGATAAGTTGACCAGCGCTTTTAAGATGGGCGCGTCTGTTAAGAAGGATTCCGATACACCGGTGCGTGTCTCGGTTTACCTTGATTCGACCGCGTCTCCCTTTTTGGTCGAGACGGTGCGCGATGCCTTTGTGCCGCAGACGACTTCGGGCATTGTGCGTGTTGATCGCCTGGGGGAGGACCGTATCGTTCCCAAGGCCGATACCGACGTGGTGTTGGTCCTCTCGTGCGGATCCGACCGCCTGGAGAGTGCTGTGCAGGAGCTCGTGATTGCCGGCGCGCCCGTGTGCGTGCTTGCCGAGTCTGCTGTGGAGGTGCCGTTTATCGAGGAGTCCACGCCCATGCTCGGCGTGGTTGCGGCAACTGATAAGACGTATCTGCTCGAGACGCTTGCCCGCTGGATTCTCGATCGCACCGACAAGGAAACGGCTTTTGCGGCGAACTTTGCCTTCATGCGCATCGCGGCCGCCAATCGTATCATCACCTCGTGCGCGCTCACCAATATGGCGACCGGTGCACTGGTGTTTTTGCCGGGCGCCGATTATCCCGTTATGGCGCTGGCGCAGGTGGGCATGCTCTTTGAGCTCGCTGCCGTCTTTGGACGCGGCATTAAGCCCGAGCGCGGCTACGAGGTCGCGGGCGTGCTTGCCGGCGGTCTTGTGATCCGCGCGGTTACCCGCGCGCTCGTCAAGCAGACGCCGCATATTGGGTTTGCCGTCAAGGCGCTCACTGCCGCCGCGGGCACCTATGGCATGGGCCGTGCGCTCGTTTCACTCTACGAGCGCGATGTCGACTACAGCCGTGCCAACGAGGTGGTCACTGCCACGTTCTCCCGCGTTCGCGATCTGGTGACCACGGTCGCGGGCGCTACCCGTCCCATGGCGTCCTATCAGGACGCATCAGATCTCGCTGCTTAGGGGTTTTCCGTTGCGCGTTGCATACCAAGATTGTTTTCATTTAATTGAGCCGTTGCTCGCCAAGGTCGAGAAGCCGAGCCGCTATATCGATCACGAGTGGGGCACGCTTTCCAAGGCCGATGCCGACTACCGTTGCTGCCTGATCTACCCGGATGTGTACGAGGTTGGTCTGCCCAACCAGGGCATCGCCATCCTCTACAACATTCTTAACCAGGCCGAGGGCATCTCTTGCGAGCGTGGCTATGTGCCGTGGCCCGATATGGGTGACGCCATGCGCGAGGCGGGTATTCCGCTGCTCTCGCTCGAGGGTGCAGCGCCGGTCGCTTCGTTTGATATCGTCGGCCTGCATGTGCCGCACGAGATGGCGGTGACGAACTTCCTCGAGGCTCTCGACCTCGCTGGCATTCCGCTGTTAGCGGCCGACCGCACCGAGGACGACCCCATTATCATCGCCGGTGGTCCATCGGTGTACAACCCCGAGCCGTACGCGGCCTTCTTCGATGCCATCCTCATCGGTGAGGGCGAGGAATCGCTGCTCGAGACCTGCCAGCTGCATCGCCGCCTGCGTGACGAAGGGGTCCCGCGCGCGCAGATTGTCGAGCAGCTCGCGACGGTCGCCGGTACCTATGTGCCGTCCCTGTATGAGGTGCGCTATGACGAGCCCTGCTCGCCGCATGGCTATACCGTGCCGCGCGAGGGCAAGGACGTCCCGCCGGTAGTCTACAAGCGCGTCGTCGAGGACTTTGGTGCCACCAATCCGCTTTCTCAGTCGTGCGTGCCGTATGCGCAGCTCGTCCACGATCGCCTGTCTATCGAGATCCTGCGTGGCTGCGCCCGCGGCTGCCGTTTTTGCCAGGCCGGTATGACGTATCGTCCGGTACGCGAGCGCTCGGCCGACCAGATCGTGTCATCAGTGATCCAAGGTTTGGAAAAGACTGGCTATGACGAGGTGTCGCTTACCTCGCTTTCGACGACCGACCACTCCTGCATTCGCGACGTGCTCGGCAGGCTCAACCGCCGCCTGGAGGATACGGGTATTCGCGTGTCTATTCCGTCGCAGCGCCTGGATTCGTTTGGCGTGGATATGGCCGAGTCGGTCGCCGGCGAAAAGAAGGGCGGACTGACGTTCGCGCCCGAGGCCGGCAGCCAGCGCATGCGCGACATCATTAACAAGAACGTGACCGAGGAGGACCTGGACCGTGCGGCCAAGGCGGCCTTCGAGGCCGGCTGGAACCGCATGAAGCTCTACTTTATGATGGGCCTTCCCGGCGAGCGCGACGAGGACATCGTGGCCATCGCCAATCTGGCCGATCACGTGCTGGAGCTCGGTCGTTCCGCGGTGCCCAAGGCTCGTCGCGGCTCGATCTCGGTGTCGATCTCGGTTTCGGTCTTTATCCCCAAGGCTGCCACGCCGTTCCAGTGGTGCCCGCAGCTCGACTACGACGACGTCAAGCGTCGCCAGAAGCTGCTCGTCACGAGCGTTCGCAACCGTGCCGTCCGCGTTCATTACCACGATGCCGAGACCTCGCTCATCGAGGCCGCGCTGTCCCGCGCCGGTCGTGACATGACGCCCGTCATCATCGATGCTTGGCGCTCGGGCTCTCGCTTTGACGCCTGGGTAGAGCATTTCTCGCTCGATAACTGGAAGGAGGCTGCTGCCAAAAACGGCATCGACCTCAATGAGCTGGTGCACCTGCCCTACGAGTTGGACTGGCGCCTGCCGTGGGAGCACGTGAGCCCCGGCTGCACGCGCGGCTTCCTCGAGCGCGAGTACCGTCGCTCGCTCGAGGGCGTCACGACTCCCGACTGTACCCGCACGTCGTGCACCGGCTGCGGGATCTGCCCCACGCTCCACGCCAAGAATGTATTGATGGGTGATCGCGCATGAGTGAGCGCCTGACCGACAACCCCTCGCTCTTTAGGCTTCGTGTTCGCTATGGCAAGCGCGATCGCCTTAAGTACCTGGGCCATCTCGAAGTAATCCATACCATTGAGCGCATCGTGCGCCGTGCGGGACTTCCCTATGCCGTCACGCAGGGCTTCTCTCCGCACATGCGCGTGGGCTTCTCTTCGGCGCTGCCGGTGGGTACGTCGTCGACCTGCGAGTGGTATGACCTGTTTATGACCGAGTTCGTGGCGCTCGACGAGGCGTTTGGGCGCCTGGCTGCGGCGTCTCCGGCCGATCTGGCGCCCATCGAGGCGGCGTACATCGACGGGCGCACGCCGGCGTTGACGGCGCAGCTCACGCGCCTGTCGTATCGCATCGACCTGCACTTGGATCCCGAGGCGCCCGTAAGCGCCGACGAGGTGCGTCGTGCGATCGACACGCTGCGCGCGGGCCACGGCATCGACTACGCGCGCGGCAAAAAGAGCAAGCGCTTGGATTTGGATCACACGCTCGTGGGCTATGAGCTCACGGCGGGGGAGCGCCCAGACCATTTGGTGCTCATGCTCGACACCCATGCCGACAACGAGGGCTCCATGCGTCCGGAAATTTTGCTTTCTGCTGCTGATGTTTTGTTGCAGGGCTTGACCCCGGGCGTGGATGCACCTATTGTTTCCACCGGTATGCAAGACCTCGTGACCATCTGCTCCTACGATGTCGAGCGTCAGAATCAAGCATGCGAGGACGACGAGGGCCGACTCGTCAGCCCCATACCTGTGCGAACTTGTGGATTTGCTCCACATACTCGTTGACGGGGGTATTTTCGCCTGCTACTATATTCGGCTGTTGCACTAACTGATGCATGAAGGGCAAGTAAACATGTACGCAATCGTTAACACGGGCGGCAAGCAGTACAAGGTCGCCACCGACGATGTCATCACCGTCGAGAAGATCGAGGGCAATGAGGGCGACAAGGTCACCCTGCCGGTTATCTTCCTCAACGATGGTAAGAAGATCGTCACCGATCCCGACAAGCTGGCCAAGGCCAAGGTTACCGCTCAGATCGTTGAGCAGTTCAAGGGCGAGAAGCAGCTGGTCTTCAAGTTCCACAAGCGCAAGCGCTATCGTCGTCTGAAGGGTCACCGTCAGCAGCTCACCAAGCTGAAGATCGTGAAGGTTCAGGCTACCTCCCGCGCCAAGAAGGCTGTCAAGGCAGAGGCCGAGGCTGTTGCCGAGGCTCCCGTCGCCGAGTAGATTACACTCGTAACGAAAGAGTAGGTATACACAATGGCACACAAAAAAGGACTCGGTTCCTCCCGTAATGGCCGTGACTCCCGCGGTCAGCGCCTTGGCACGAAGCGCTATGCCGGCCAGACGGTAACCACGGGCACGATTCTCGTCCGTCAGCACGGCACACACATCCACCCGGGTGAGAACGTTGGCCGTGGTAAGGACGACACGCTGTTCGCGCTGGTCGACGGTACCGTTGAGTTCCACAAGGGTATCAAGCACAGGGTCAGCGTACGCCCGCTCGCGAACGCGTAATTCACCCTTCATAGAGCACATATGTGGGAGGCACTTGAGTTTTAGGATTCAAGGGTCTCCCTCTTTTTTGTAGGAGGCGATTCTGTTGTCACAGTTCACCGATATCAGCCGCATTAACGTGTGCGGCGGCGACGGCGGAGCCGGATGCATGTCGTTTAGGCGCGAGGCATTTGTCCCCAAGGGCGGCCCCGATGGCGGCGACGGCGGTCGTGGCGGCAATGTCGTCATCCAGGCCGATGCTCAGCTGTCTTCGCTGATCGATTACCGCTTTAAGCATCACTTCCGCGCCGAGCGCGGCACGCACGGGCAGGGTGCCCGTCGTAACGGTAAGAGCGGCGAGGACCTGATTCTCAAGGTCCCTATGGGTACCGTGGTGCGCGAGCTCGATCCCGAGACGCAGACCCCGATGTTCGAGATTGCCGACCTGGTGCACGACGGCGAGCGCGTCGTCGTGGCGCCCGGCGGTGCCGGCGGTCTGGGCAACACACACTTTGTGACGTCGGTGCGTCGCGCTCCGGCCTTTGCCCAGCTCGGCGAGCCTGCCGAGGAACACTGGATTGAGCTCGAGATGAAGCTTATGGCCGATGCCGCGCTCGTGGGCTTCCCCTCGGTGGGTAAGTCATCTCTCATCGCGCGCATGAGTGCCGCCCGTCCCAAGATCGCCGACTACCCGTTTACCACGCTCGTGCCGAACCTCGGCATGGTGCGTGCCGGTGAGTATTCTTACGTCGTTGCCGACGTTCCTGGTTTGATCGAGGGCGCGAGCGAGGGCAAGGGCCTGGGCCACCAGTTCCTGCGCCACATCGAGCGTACGGCCCTGATCATGCATGTCGTCGACATGACGGGCGG
Source organism: uncultured Collinsella sp. (assembly GCA_900547715.1). Taxonomy (GTDB): domain Bacteria; phylum Actinomycetota; class Coriobacteriia; order Coriobacteriales; family Coriobacteriaceae; genus Collinsella. Next base: position 8,939 of record URHU01000018.1, read on the forward strand.
TTTTGAGGATCGCGACCCGGTTGAGGATTACCGCATCATCAACCGTGAGCTCGAGCAGTATGGCGCCGAGCTCTCGGAGCGTCCGCAGATCGTCGTCGCCAACAAGTGCGATACGCCGGGCACGGCCGACAAGATTGCCGACCTTAAGCGTGCGGCACTCGACGACGGCCATATGTTCTTTGCCGTGTCCGCCGTGACGGGCGCCGGCCTCAACACGCTGATGCTTGCCGTGGGCGAGCAGGTGGCTAAGCTTCGCGCCGAGCTGGCGGTCTCCGATGAGCCGGTCGATCTGCGCGACGAGGAGTGGGAGCGCCGCCGTCTGCAGCGCGAGAAGCGTTTCCGCATTGTCCAGGAAGAGCCCGGTGCCTTCCGCGTGGTCGGTCGTGCCATCGAGCGCATGGTCATCCAGACCGACTGGGAAAACGAGGAAGCCGTCATCTACCTGCAGCACAAGTTTGCGCGTATGGGTGTTGACGACGCGCTCGAGAAGGCCGGTTGCCGTGCGGGCGACGAGGTCCGCATTTGCCAGCGTGCCTTTGACTTTGAGGGCGCTGAGGACTTCTCGGAGTACGAGGAGGAGCTTGAGGACGAAGGCGTTGAGGTTATTGACGTAGCGGCCGAGGGTTCGGACGTGGCTGATGTCACCGAGGGTTCCGAAGGCACTACCGAAGTCGACGTTGTTGAGACCCCGGAGGGCGAGTAAGCCATGTCTCTGCGCGGTGGAATTGGTCTGCCTGAGTTGCCTATCAAGGATGGGCAGGAGTTTCGGCTTGGCATTATGGGTGGCACCTTCGACCCGATTCATTACGGGCACTTGGTTACCGCCGAGCAGGCGCGCGAGTCGCTCGACTTGGACGCAGTTCTTTTTATGCCGGCCGGCTCTCCCGCCTTTAAGCTCGACAAACCGGTGACGCCTGCCGAGGACCGTTATGCCATGACGGTCCTCGCCACCGCTGCGAATCCGGCTTTTTTGGCGAGCCGTTTCGAGATCGACCGTCCGGGCGTGACCTATACTGCCGATACGCTTCATGCCCTTCGCGACTTTTACCCGCCGCAGGTAAAGCTCTACTTTATTACGGGCGCCGACGCGATTATCGATATTGTGACCTGGCATGATGCCGAACGAATCGCTGAGCTTGCTACCTTTATTGCGGCGACGCGACCGGGCTTTGATATCGATACGGCGCGTGCCCGAATCAAAGAGTCGGGGCTGCCGTTCGACGTGCGCTATATTCAGATTCCAGCGCTGGCGATCAGTTCGACGAACATTCGCAAGCGAGTTGCCCGCGGCATGAGTGTGCGCTATCTTACGAGCGAGTCTGTGCTCGGCTACATTCGCAAGCGCAGTTTGTATGTCGATCTGGGTCAAGAAGATTTTGAGTGATGGGGGCTACGTTGTCGGTAGAGGATCAGTTTGAGGGCGATGAGCGCGCGCTGCTCAAGCGCATTCAAGAGCTGCTCGATGTTCGCATGAAGGATAAGCGCAAGCGCTATGTGCATTCGCTAGGTGTTGCCGAGACCGCACTTCATCTGGCCGATGTCTACGGCGTTGACCGCTTTGATGCCGCTGCTGCCGGCCTGATCCATGACTGGGACAAAGTGCTCTCCGACGACGAGCTGGTCACGCGCGCTCTGCATTACGGCATTAAGATTGCCGGCTCTCCTTCCGCCGCGACGCCGCTTTTGCATGGCCCTGTTGCCGCCTATGAGCTTCCGCAGCTTTTTCCCGAGCTGTCGCTGGCCGTTTTCCAGGCTGTCGACCGTCACACCGTGGGTGCCTGCGACATGACGCCGCTCGATATGGTGGTCTTTGTGGCCGATGCCATTGAGCCCAACCGCCACGGCGACTATGCGCATGCGCTGCGCAAGATGGTGGGGGAGTCGACGCTCGATGAGTTGTTCTTCTCCTGTTTTGCGCAGGGTTTGGTCTATGTGATTCAGTCCGGGCGCTATCTTTATCCCACAGCTATTACGATTTACAACCATTACGCCCAGCTGCGCTAGCTCGGGCTGTCTAGAAAGAGGTATTCCATGGCCGACGAGACCATGACCGACGAGCAGATTCTTGAAGGTGTGGAGCACAAGAGCTTCGTCGCCACGTCCGACCGCACTGCCGCCTCGCTGTCCGCGAGCGGTGTCGCCGCCGAGGATGTCGCCCGCGCCGCCGCGCAGGCCGCCTACGACAAGAAGGGCGAGGACGTTCAGGTGCTCGACCTGACCGAGCTTTCCGACGTATGCGACTACTTTGTGCTTGCCACCGGTACCAACAACCGCCAGGTCGATTCTATCGTCGACGAGATCGAGGAGAAGGTCGCCGAGGCTTGCGGCGAGCACCCGTTCTCCATCGAGGGTCGCGAGCAGAAGACCTGGATGCTCATGGACTATGGTTCGGTTGTCGTCCACGTCTTCACTCCTGAAGCCCGCGACTTCTACCGCCTCGAGAAACTCTGGGGAGACGCCCCCCAGCTCCCCCTCAATCTCCTTTAGTAGCTCATTTGAGACGGGGTTTTAGCTACCCTCACGCATATCGCCGGGCAGTTGCGGTTTTCCGTACCTGCCCGGCTTTCTTTTTTGCCCAAAGGCGGTTAATCGTTGAAGCGGGATTGGCGGCCGAAGGAAAGGGCGGTGTCGCCGAATTTGTCTCGGACGGCGTCGATGGCGACGGAGAGGTCGCGTCGGTCGCTGGATTGGGCTCCGCGGTCATCGATCTCGCAGAACAGGTCGGTCTGGATGCCGCCTTGGTGGTCGAAGTCGCTCATGCCGATGCCTGCTAAGCGAACGTGCATTCCTTCCTGCCAGATGTTGTCGAGCAGTTCGAGTGCAACCGCCACGAAGATGTTCTCATCGTCGGTCGGATGAGGCAGCCGGCGCTGTGCCGTACGCCCGCTTCCATACGAATACTTGAGCTTGAGCGTCACCGTGGCGCCCGTTAGTCCCTGGCGGCGCAGGCGGCGTCCCACCGACTCGCCCAACAGCGCAATCGCCGCCTCAATATCCCCACGCTCAGTCAAATCTTTAGCAAAGGTGCGTTCATTGCTGACAGACTTGACCTCGCGCTCTTCATCGAGACTCGTGACTTCAGAGATTTCGAGTCCCAGCGCACGCTGGCGCATGCGTTCGCCGTTGACGCCAAAAATAGAGGCCAGTGTGGACTCAGGCGCGCGCGAAAGCTCGCCGAGGGTGTAGATGCGCATGCGGCGCAGTCGCTCCTCGGCCGAGCGCCCGATGCCGCTCATGGCAGATACCGGCAGCGCGGCCAAAAAGCGCTGCTCGGTTCCGGGGCGCACGATGGTCAGCCCAAACGGCTTATCCCGCTCGCTTGCGATCTTTGCGACCGTCTTGTTGCAGCCCACGCCAATGGAACAGGTCACTCCCAGCCCTGCCACGCGGTCGCTTATACGCCGCGCAACCAGCAGCGGGTCTTCGGGCGCAAAGCGACCCGGTGTGATATCGATAAAGGCTTCGTCGATGGATACGCGCTCAACGCGCGGGGTCTCGTCGGCGAGAATCGCCATGACCTGCGCGCTCACCTCACGGTAGCGATCAAAGTGCCCGTGCGTCCAAATGGCTTGCGGGCACAAGCGCCGCGCCTCGGCCGAGGCCATGGCAGAGTGCACGCCAAAGCGACGTGCCTCATACGAACACGTGGACACGACGCCACGCGAATCGGCGTCTCCGCCCACGATGAGCGGCTTTCCACGCCATTCGGGATGATCGAGCATCTCCACGCTCGCAAAAAACGCATCGAGGTCCATGAGGCCTACCGCCGGACCCGTCCAGGGAGGCGGCGTGACGCCCATGGCATCCTCATAACCGTATGTATGTTCGCGTCTTTCCATGTCATGAGTATACCGCGCAGCTCATGTGGGGTACGTGTATGTGCTTGCAAATCCCGAATTCTTGTCTAAGATATGGATTTGCCCTCGACTACACCGAAGAAGTTGGTCTCACGGACTTCACCTGCCCGCGTCGATGGCGTATTATGTTCAACTGTTTGTTTGTAGTTGCAGCCTAAAGCTGCTTGGTTGGAGGAGTTTCCTTTGGCAGTCAAGATTCGCCTTGCTCGTCACGGCGCTAAGAAGCGTCCGTACTACCGTGTCGTCGTCGCCGATTCCCGCGCCCCGCGTGACGGTCGTATTATCGAGGAGGTTGGCCGCTACAACCCGATGACCGCCCCCAAGACCATCAACCTCGACCTCGAGAAGATCGCCGACTGGCAGTCCAAGGGCGCTCAGCTCACCGACGCCGTCGCCGCTCTGGTCAAGGCCGCCAACGAGGGCGAGAAGACCGAGACCGTCGTCAAGAAGTCCAAGAAGCAGCTCGCCAAAGAGGCCGAGGCCGCTAAGGCTGCCGCTGAGGCCGCTGAGGGCGCCGAGGAGTAAATCGTGCCTGAGGTTGACGCTGCACAGCTCGAGGGTGAGGCAATGCTCTCAGATCGCATCGCCGATCTCGTCGAATATCTCGTTGTTCAGATCGTCGACGACCCGGATTCCGTAAGCCTTGAGGTCATCGATGGTGACGACGCCTCTACGATTGAGGTTTCGGTCGCCGAGGATGACGTCGCTAAGGTCAGCGGCCGTCGTGGCCGTACCATCAAGGCCATTCGCACGCTCGCCCGTGCACTGGCCGCTCGCCTCGACACTGCTGTCGAGGTAGAGGTTCTGGGCTAGGACCTTGAGGTCCCAGTACAAAAACATCGCCCGTGTGGTCAAGCCGCACGGAAGGAAGGGGGAGGTCCTCGCGCAGCCGCTGCGGGGGCTTCCTTCTGTATTAGAGCCTGGTATGCGCGTCGCCCTGACGCCGCCGGCGCTCAAGCGCGACCGCTTTTGCACGGTCGTGTCCGTCACCGATACGGGCGATGGCGATCTGGTCTCGTTTGAGGGCATTGACGACTTGACGGCCGCCGAGGGCATCACGGGATGCTACGTGCTGGCAAATCGTGACGATTTTGAGCTCGATTCGCTCGACGCTGCCTATACCGACCTGATGGGTCGCGAGGTGGTCGACGAGCGCTTCGGTTTACTCGGCACGATCGTCGAGATCATGTCGACGCCCGCTAACGATGTTTGGGTTGTTGAGGGCGATCGGTACGGCGAGGTACTGATTCCCGTGATCGAGCAGGTCGTGCTCGATCTTCCCGACACAGGAACAATTTCCGTCCACGTTATGGACGGCCTGATCGATATGGACAAGTAGGGAGGACAACATGCTGATCGAGACCCTTTCGGTCTTTCCCGAGATGTTTGAGCCCGTCATGTCCACATCGATTTTGGGCCGCGCCCGCAAGGCCGGCCTTTTTGATTTTAAGGCGTATAACCTTCGCGACTGGACGCACGACCGCCATCGTACCGTCGATGACGAGCCGTACGGCGGCGGGCAGGGCATGCTCATGAAGGTCGAGCCTATCGCAGAGGCCATCGAGGCCATTAGCGCAGAGGGTCCCAAGCCCACGGTTGTGTTCTTCACCCCCTGTGGCGAGCCCTTTACGCAGCATGTGGCCGAGCGCCTGCTCAAAAGTGAGCGCCTGCTGTTTGTGTGCAGTCGCTACGAGGGCGTCGACGAGCGCGCGTATGCGTATGCCGATGAGCGTCTGTCGATCGGCGACTACGTGCTCACGGGCGGCGAGCTTCCCGCTATGGTCGTTGCCGATGCCGTCGTACGCCTGATTCCCGGCGCCCTGGGCGACGAGATGAGCAACGTCGACGAGTCGTTCTCGACCGCCGAGGATGGAGGCCTGCTCGAGTACGCGCAGTACACCCGTCCTGCCGAGTTCAACGGCGAGGGCGTGCCTCCGGTGCTTGTGAGCGGCGATCACGCCAAGGTCGATGCCTGGCGTCGCAAGAACGCCATCGAGCGCACCTGCCGCTGGCGTCCCGATCTGATCGAGACGGCGCGGCTCACGCCCGAGGAGCGCGCTTACGCGCAGGAGATCCTTGACGCTTCGTATTCGCAGAGCGAGGAGTGAGTATGGTTCCTACGCAACATTCCGCGTTGAGGGGCGCTTTTGAGTGGATCGCGGTCATCGCGATCGCGCTCGTGGCCACCTTCCTGATCCGCACCTTTGTGGTCGAGCCCTTTGTGGTGCCCACCGGCTCTATGGAGGACACGATCGAGATTGGCGACCAGATCCTGGCACAAAAGGTGAGCCTCGAGCTCGGTCAGCCCGTCAAGCAGGGCGATATCGTGGTGTTTCACAACCCCGATGGCACCTCCGAGCATGATGTTCTTGTCAAGCGTGTTATTGCCACGGCCGGCCAGACGGTCGACCTGCAGGATGGCAAGGTGGTCGTTGACGGCCAAGCGCTCGACGAGGACTATACGACGGGCATGAGCTGGCCACTTTCGGTCCAAGCGCCCGGCGCTCAGGTAAGCTATCCCTACACCGTTCCCGACGGGTGCGTGTGGGTGATGGGCGACAACCGCGAAAACTCTGCCGACTCACGCTACTTTGGTCCCGTCGATCGCTCTGATTTGATCGCTGTGGCGCTTGTGCGCTACTGGCCGCTCAACCGCATCGGCGCTATCGACTAAAAACCGCTATAGTACAGTACCTAACCGTGTAATCGTTTCGACGAGGGGATATTAGAGGCATGAACGCTTCATCGCTTTCCTTCCAAGACATCATCTTGCGTCTCCAGCAGTACTGGGGCGAGCAGGGCTGCGTCATTATGCAGCCCTATGACTCCGAGGTCGGTGCCGGTACCTTCCATACCGCGACCACGCTGCGCTCGCTCGGTCCCGCCGAGTGGCGCACCTGCTATGCGCAGCCTTGCCGCCGTCCCGCCGACGGCCGCTACGGCGAGAACCCCAACCGCATGCAGCACTACTATCAGTTCCAGGTGCTCATCAAGCCCTCTCCGGTCAACGCCCAGGAGCTTTACCTGGGGTCTCTTGCCGCTATCGGTCTGGACCCCAACGACCATGACGTCCGCTTTGTCGAGGACGACTGGGAGAGCCCGACGCTCGGCGCCTGGGGCCTTGGCTGGGAGGTCTGGCTCAATGGCATGGAGGTCACGCAGTTTACGTACTTCCAGCAGGTGGGCGGTATCGAGGTCGACCCCGTGCCCGTCGAGATCACCTATGGCCTGGAGCGCATCGCCATGTATGCGCAGGGCGTCAATTCCGTCTACGACTTGGTGTGGAGCTACCTGCCCGACGGCACGCCCATGACCTATGGCGACGTGTTCCTCGAGAACGAGCGCGAGTTCAGCGCCTACAACTTTGAGGTCGCCAACGTCGAGATGATGCGTCAGAAGTTTGACGACTACGAGGCCGAGTGCCACTCCTGTCTGGAGCGCAAGCTGCCGCTGCCGGCGTACGACTGCGTCATGAAGTGCAGCCACGCCTTCAACCTGCTCGATGCCCGTGGCGCGCTGTCCGCGGTCGAGCGTGCCAACTACATCCTGCGCGTCCGCGCCGTCGCCAAGGCGTGCTGCGAGGCCTACATGGCCGAGGTCGCCGGAGTCAACGAGAATGCCGACCAGGAAGGCGAGGTGGCGTAAGCCATGGCAGACGCTAAGGATTTCCTGTTTGAGATCGGTACGGAAGAAATGCCCTCCGCACCGCTGAACAATGCCGTCAAGCAGCTTGGCACCATGATCGCCAAGGGTCTCGACGAGGCCGGTCTGGCCCACGGCGAGGTCCGCGTGATCTCGAGCCCGCGCCGCCTGGCTGCGCTCGTTGCCGACGTCGCCACCGCGACCGACGAGGTTCACGAGGTCAAGCGCGGCCCCGCGGCAAACATTGCCTTCGATGCCGACGGCAACGCCACCAAGGCCGCCCAGGGCTTTGCCCGCAAGTGCGGTGTGGCTGCCGAGGACCTGGTCCGTCGCGAGGACACCGACGGCCGCGAGTACGTGTTCGCCGAGAAGAACATTCCCTCCGCTCCGGCTACGCCGATCCTGACGTCTCTGTGCGAGAAGACTATCGCCGGCCTGCAGTGGCCCAACTACCGCAGCCAGCGCTGGGGCCACGAGCACGCTACGTTTGTTCGTCCGGTCCGTTGGATCTGCTGCCTTCTGGGCGAGGATGTTGTGCCCGTGTCGTTTGCCGATGTGACGAGTGGCAATACCACGCGCGGACATCGCGTTCTGGGCCCCGGTGACCATGTGGTCGCCAGCCCCGCCGTCTACGAGCAGGTGCTCGAGGACGCCGGCGTGCTCTCTGCCGAGCGTCGTCGCGAGGCCATCCTTGCCGGTATCGCCGAGGTCGAGGCTGCGCGCCCCGGCTGCCATGTCGACACGCCTAAGAAGGTCTTTGAGGAGGTCATTAACCTCTGCGAGTGGCCGACGGTGCTTGTCGGTACCTTCGATGAGGAGTTCCTCAAGGTCCCGCACGAGATCATCTGCGAGTCCATGCTCACCAACCAGCGCTACTTCCCGATTTATGACGGCGAGGGCAAGCTCACGCGTGAGTTCGTAGTCGTCTCCAACAGCAAGCCCGAGAATGCCGAGCGCGTGATCGACGGCAACGAGCGCGTCGTGCGCGCCCGTCTGGACGACGCCAAGTTCTTCTATGAGGAGGACCTGAAGATCTCCCTTGACGAGTTCCGCGAGCGTCTGGCCAAGGTCGCCTTCCAGGAGAAGCTCGGTAGCGTGCTCGCCAAGTCCGAGCGTATTGAGCAGCTCGCGCTCGCCATCGCCCGCGAGGCTCACCTGGGTGCCCATCTGGCCGCCGATGCGGCTCGCGCCGCTCACCTGTGCAAGGCCGACCTGGTGTCTAACGCCGTCGTCGAGTTCACGAGCCAGCAGGGCGTGATGGGCGGTTACTACGCCATCGCGATGGGGGAGAACGACGAGGTCGCCCATGCTATCCGCGATCATTATCGTCCCCGCTTTGCCGGCGATGATCTGCCCGAGGGCACCGCTGGCTGCATCGTGGCCTGTGCTGACAAGCTCGATACCATTGCCGGTATCTTTGCCATCGGCGAGCCCCCGACCGGCTCCTCCGACCCCTATGCGCTGCGTCGTGCCGCTATCGGCATCATCAACATCCTGCGCGACCGCCTGCCGATCGACCCCACGTCGCTCATCGACTTTGCGCTCGAGCTCTATAGTGAGCAGGGCATTGAGTTTGACGCCGCCGAAGTCGCCCAGCAGGTTCGCGACTTCTTCCATGGCCGCCTGGTGAGCATGGCCCGCGACGAGAAGATCCCGGCCGATACCGTTGCCGCCGTCTCTGCGGTGCACATCATCGCCCCGTCCGTCTTCTTCGCCCGCTGCGCCGCCCTCGACGAGGCTCGCAAGAACGACGCCGAGACCTTTGACAACCTGGCGACGGCCTATGCCCGTGCCGCGCATATCTCCAAGCCCGAGCTGGGCGCGGAGTACGACCGCGCCCTGATGGGCGAGGTCGAGCTCGCGCTTGCCGATGCCTCCGAGGCTGCTCAGACCGCTGTCGACGCCGCCCTTGCTGCCGAGGATTACCCGGCCGCATTTGCGGCCCTTGCCGCCCTGCGCGCCCCCATCGACCGCTTCTTCGATGAGGTTATGGTCATGGACAAGGACGAGCAGCTCCGCGATAATCGCCTTAAGCTGCTCAACCGCTTCGAGGCCGTTTTCTCCGGCATTGCCAACATCGGTGAGCTTGCCCGCAAAAAGTAAGCCAGCCTGCGCGTAAGCGCAAAAGGAGCCCCGCATGGATTGCCCGGTCACCGCTCGTCCCACCGTTATCGTTATCTCCGACTCGCTCGGTGATACCGCTTGTGAGGTGGTGCTTGCGGCGTCCGGGCAATTTGATGAAGGGGCTTTTTGTGTTTTGCGCCTGCCTAAGGTGACTTCTGTGGAGCAGGTCAAGTCATTTGTGGGCCCGCGCGTCGATGCCGACCATCGCGATATCGCCGTGTTCCATACCATCGTCGACCCGGCGCTACGTGCTCGTGTGCTCGATTACCTGGGCATGCTGCATATTCGCTCGGTCGACCTGATCGGCCCGACGCTCGCCGTGCTGTCGTCGCTCATCGGTGTGCCGCCCAAAGGCGTTGCGGGCGTGATTCACAGGACCGATGACCGCTATTTCCATCGTATCGAGGCCATGGAATATTTCGTTGAGCACGATGATGGACGCGGCTGCGACGACCTTTCGGGAGCCGATATCGTGCTGCTGGGCGTATCGCGCACGTCCAAGACGCCGCTGTCGATGTTTTTGGCCTTTCAAGGTTACAAGGTTGCCAATGTTCCGTTGGCCCATGGCATGGAGCCGCCCAAGTCAATTTACGAGGTCGACCCGATGCGTTTGTTTGGCCTGATTTCGACCGTCGACGTTATTTCCGAGATTCGCGATAGCCGCTTGGGCGATGACTACGCCCGTGCCGTTGCCGGCTCCTATGCCGAGCCCGAGAGCGTGCGCAGCGAGCTCGAGGAAGCTCGTGCCCTCATGAAGCGCCTAGGCTGCTTTGTGGTGCGTACCGACGGCAAGGCCATCGAGGAAAGCGCTGCCGAGATCATTAGCCACTTGGAGGAAATCCAAGAAGCCCGCGCCCGCCGCGCCGCCAGTCGAGTGCAGCAAAGTTAGCTCATTGGAGTAGTTAAAAAGCCCCGTCCTAAATAGACTACCTCAAAATAATGCACGATAATGATAAAGCGATTTAGCAAGAAACTTGCATCTGACCTGCATTTCTCTTGCAGTGGTATCTTCATAAGGTAACCACCTTTATCTACCGTTTACCGCCAGTTTTAGCACGTTTACCAAACCGCGCACCCTCTGCTCAAGCCTGCCCAAAACGCGCCGTATAGTTCCCTCACGGCCCGCATCCGGTGGGTCGATTCGTTACCACGGTCGTGCGCGAGAGCGCATGGAAGGGGAAGTATCGTGAGCGATTGCAAGAGGGTTTACCGTTTTGGAACCGACGCCCAGGGCACCTGTGTCACCGAGGGCGACAAGTCCATGAACTTCGTGCTTGGCGGCAAGGGCGCTAACCTTGCCGAGATGAGCCGTATCGGCCTGCCGGTTCCCGGTGGCTTTACCATTACCTGCCAGACTTGTGTCGAGTACTCCGGCGCCGGTAACGTGTGGCCCGAGGGCGCACTCGATGAGATCGTTGCTGCCGAGGCGGACCTCGAGGCCCGCTGCGGCAAGAAGCTCGGCGACGCCCGCGATCCGCTGCTCGTGTCGGTTCGCTCGGGCGCTCCGTTCTCCATGCCCGGTATGATGGACACGGTCCTCAACTTGGGCCTCAATGACGATTCCGTCCAGGGCCTCATCGCGCAGACGCAGAACCCGCGTTTTGCCTGGGATAGCTACCGCCGCTTTATCCAGATGTTTTCCAATGTCGTCATGGGCGTTGACGCCGACCTGTTCGAGAACGCCCTGACCCAGGCCCGTCTGGTCGCCGGCGTTCGCGTCGATTCCGAGCTTTCGGCCGAGGACCTGCAGGAACTCGTCGAGACCTTTAAGGGCATCTTCTCCGAGAACGTCGATGCCTCCCTGTATCCCGAGCTCGAGGTCGCTGACGGCAAGCCCGTTTTCCCGCACGACCCGGAGCTTCAGCTACGCCTTGCAATCCAGGCCGTCTTTGGCAGCTGGATGAACGAGCGTGCCTGCATCTACCGCAAGCAGCATGGCATTTCCGACGACCTCGGCACCGCCGTCAACGTGCAGGCCATGGCCTTTGGCAACAAGGGCGAGACCTCTGCGACGGGCGTCGCCTTTACGCGTAATCCGGCCGACGGCACCAAGGAGTTCTACGGTGACTTTTTGGTCAACGCCCAGGGCGAGGACGTCGTCGCCGGTATCCGCAACACCGAGCCCATCGCCGACCTCAAGGCCACCCCGGGCCTCGAGTCTGCAGGTGAGGAGCTCGAGCGCGTGTTCCTGACGCTCGAGGACCATTACCGCGATATGTGCGATATCGAGTTCACCATCGAGCAGGGCAAGCTCTGGATGCTCCAGACCCGCGTGGGAAAGCGCACTGCTACCGCCGCCCTGCGCATCGCCATCGAGATGGTTGAGGAGGGTCTGATCACCCGCGAGGAGGCCGTGAGCCGCATCGATCCCGCGCAGCTCGACCAACTCCTGCACCCGCAGTTTGACGCCTCCAAGAAGTACGAGGCGCTGGCCTGCGGTCTTAACGCCAGCCCTGGTGCCGCCGTGGGCGAGGTCGTGTTCTCGAGCGACGATGCCGTCGCGCGCGCCAACGAGGGCCACAAGGTCATTCTGGTTCGCTGGGAGACCAACCCCGACGACCTGAAGGGTATGGTTGCCGCCGAGGGCATCCTGACCAGCCACGGTGGCAAGACGAGCCATGCCGCCGTTATCGCCCGCGGCATGGGTACGCCCTGCGTCTGCGGCGTCGAGCGTTTCCACATTGACGCGGCTGAGAAGGTCGTGCGCATCGAAGGCAGCGATCGCGTGCTGCACGAGGGCGATATCATCTCCATCGACGGCACCCAGGGTATCGTCGTCTACGGCGCCGTTGATCTGGTTTCGGCCGAGCTTACCGGCGACCTGGACACCATCCTGTCTTGGGCCGACGAGATTCGCCTGGACGAGACCTGTGGCCATGCCAACCATGTGCGCGTCAACGCCGACAATCCCGAGGATGCCGAGCTCGCCCTCGAGTTTGGCGCCGAGGCTATTGGCCTGTGCCGCACCGAGCACATGTTCCTGGGCGATCGCAAGAACATCATCCAGAGCTTTATCCTGTCTGACGATGAGGCCGTGAAGCAGCAGGCCCTGGACGACCTGCTCAAGGTTCAGACCGAGGACTTCCTGGCGATGTTCAAGACCATGTCCGGTCGCGATGTGGTCGTCCGCCTGCTCGATCCGCCGCTTCATGAGTTCCTGGATAATCCTCGCGACCTCGAGGTCGCCATCACCAAGAAGGAAGCCGCCGGCGCCAGCGAGGAAGAGCTTGCCGTCCTGCGCGCCCGCCTGCGTCGTATCGACGGCATGGTCGAGTCCAACCCGATGCTCGGCCTACGCGGCGTGCGCCTGTCCGTCGTCTTTAGCGATCTGCCGCTCATGCAGGTCCGCGCCGTCGCCACGGCTGCCGCTCGCCTCATCAAGGAGGGCGTCGATTCGCGTCCCGAGATCATGGTTCCGCTCGTCTCCATCACGGCCGAGCATGTCCAGACCCGCGAGGTCATCGAGCGCGTAATCGCTGAGGTTTCCGCCGAGGAGGGCGTCGAGCTCAATATTCCCGTGGGCACGATGCTCGAGCTGCCGCGCGCCTGCATGGTCGCTGACGAGATCGCCCATCACGCAGACTTCTTCTGCTTTGGCACCAACGACCTCACCCAGACGACCTTCGGCTTCTCCCGCGACGATGCCGAGGCCAAGTTCATCCCGCTGTACATGCATAAGAAGATCTTGAAGGACAATCCCTTCGAGACCATCGATACCGCGGTGCTCGAGCTGGTGCGCATGGCTGTCGAGAAGGGCCGAGCCACCAACCCCGAAATGCACTTTGGTGTGTGCGGCGAGCACGGCGGCGACCCCAAGTCCATCAAGGGCCTGTTTAACGTGGCCGACGTGGACTACGTGTCCTGCTCGCCCTACCGCGTGCCCCTCGCACGCCTGGCTGCCGCTCAGGCCAAGCTCGAGGCCAAGCGTTCCGCCTAACGTTTTGGGTTTAGACGCCTAGCGTAGCCCCCTTCATGCCGCCCGTCTCATTCGTGAGGCGGGCGGTTATCATGTGCGGGTTTTGTCTTTTTGTCTGCGTAAAAAATTGTTCTTGCAGCAGAAACCCGCGCGTGTATACTCGAATACGTTTGTTCAACTACGTGCCGGCCAAGGTGGTACGGCACCTCTAGAAGAGTAAGGAATTGCACATGGATTACATCCGCGCAATCGAGCGTCAGCAGATCCGCGAGGACATTCCTCAGGTTCGCGTCGCCGACAACGTCAAGGTTCACTACCGCATTAAGGAAGGCGACCGCGAGCGCATCCAGGTCTTCCAGGGCGACGTCATCCGCATGGCCGGCGCCGGTGCCCGCGAGACCTTCACCGTCCGCAAGATGTCCTTCGGTGTCGGTGTTGAGCGTACCTTCCCGCTTCACAGCCCCAAGATCGCCAAGCTCGAGGTCGTTCGTCATGGTCGCGTCCGTCGCGCCAAGCTGTACTACCTCCGCGACAAGGTGGGCAAGGCTGCTCGCATCCCCGAGAAGCGCTAAGAAGATCGCAGCGTCTGTCCACTCGTTTGGACACAAGGGTCACCTTCGGGTGGCCCTTCTTTTTATCTGATTTGCATGCAAGGAGGGCCTGGTATGGCCAACATGACGAGCTCGGTTTCGGCATCGCAGGTTGCCGGTGAGTTGTCGAGCGCTACGTTTGAGGAGATTCCCGCCCTCGTGGAGCATTATCGCGAGGACCCGCGCCAGCAGGTAATCAAGGCTTGCGAGCGTGCCCTTAAGCGCCATGCCAAGGAACTTGCCGAGCGCGAGCGCGTCGACGGCATGTACGAGCTGATGCACGAGCTCGGTGGGGATGGCGTGGTCGTGGGCGTTGACGAGGTGGGTCGCGGCTCTGTGGCCGGTCCTTTGACGGTGTGCGCCGTGTGCCTTCCTATGGAGCCGCGCGTCTGGGGCATCAACGATTCCAAAAAGCTCACGCCGGCGCGCCGCGAGCTGCTCTCGGTGAAGATTGCCGAGGTGGCGACGGCGATCGGTTTTTGCCATATCGCGCCTAAGGATATCGATGAGATGGGCATGGCCCGTGCTATCCGTACCGCCGTTGCGGGCGCCGTGGCCGATACGGGGCTCGAGCCCGACTGCGTCCTCATGGATGGCAACCCCTTGGGCGCCGTTCCCAACGAGCGCGATGTGGTGAAGGGCGATGCCAAGATCGCCTGCATCGCCGCGGCGTCCATCATGGCCAAGGTCACGCGTGACGAGATGATGGTCGAGTACGACGCCGAGTACCCCGAGTACCATCTGGCCGAGTCGAAGGGCTATGCGAGCCCCGAGCACATCGAGGCCATTCGCAAACATGGACTTTGTCCGCTGCACCGCGTGAGCTTTTGCGGAAACTTTCTGCAGACTGAGCGCCTTTTCTAGGTCAATTGTGGAGACAGGGACCTCTGGGGTTTTATAAACCTGCCGGTAGCGGGCCGTATGCAACAGCATTGCTGCGTACGGCCCGTTTTTTGTCGGCATTTGGTCAGCTTTTGGTTTGCTTCCGGTACTTACCCGCATGAAAGGTGCCCTCATCATCGGGGCAATGCAGCGTGCGGGAAAGGAGACCCCATGAGTGCCGCAAGCAAAAAGAGCAAGACGCAGCAGCTCAAGGAGCGTTGGGAAAACGGCGAGCTCGACTGCGGGGCGATGACGCCCGAGTTTATCAAGGGACTCAGTCCCCGCGAGCTGGGCATGCTGGGCGAGCTGATCACCATCGACTACTTTAACGAGCGCGGCTACACCTTGCTGGAGCAGGGTTATCGTTGCACCGAGGGCGAGGCCGATCTGGTGCTGCTCGATGAGCTCGACGATGTCGTGGTGATGGCCGAGGTCAAGACCAGACGCGTCGCACTGGATTGCAACACGCGGGTCTTTCCCGAGGAGGCCGTGGACGCCCAAAAGCAACGCCGCTACCGCCGCATCGCAAGCTGCTATCTTATGGAGCATTATCCGCTCAAGGCGATTCGCTTCGATGCCGTGGGTGTCACCATTCGCGGCGGGCATATCGCCGAGATCGAGCATCAGTACAACGCGTTCGATTGGCAGGTTTCGTGATGGCGTTCGAGACGTTTGCCGTTCACGCGGCCTGCATTCGTGGCGTCGAGGCGATTCACGTCACGGTCGAGGTCTCGCTTGCCGGTGGCGTTCCGGGCATTCAGATGCTCGGTATTCCGAGTATGGAGGTGATGGAGTCACGCGGTCGTATTCGCTGCGCGATGCGCTCGGCCGGCTTTGAGATCCCACGCTCGGGCATTACGGTCAATCTGGCGCCCGGCGATATTCGCAAGACTGGAAGTGGCTTTGATCTGCCCATCGCCATCGCGGTTCTGGCGGCCGATGGTCAGATTCCCTGCGACAACCTCGATCGTTGTCTTATCGCTGGTGAGCTTGGCTTGGACGGTACGGTGCTTCCTGTCAAGGGCGAGGTAGCGTTTCAGCTATTGGCTCGCGACATGGGGCTGTCTTTTATCGCCGGCAGGTCCGACCAGCATGTGCCACTCGCGGGCGTGGATTGCGGCTTTATCGATCATTTGTCTCAGCTTGCTCATGGTATGGGCGATGCCGCGCGGCACTACTTGGATTCCGAGGGCGTCGAGGCGACCTTTGAGCCAGAGCTCGACTATGCCGACGTGCTGGGGCAGGAAGTCGCTAAACGCGGCATGGCGCTTGCGGCGGCAGGAGAACTCGGCTTGCTCATGATCGGGTCTCCGGGATCGGGCAAGACGATGCTAGCACGCCGTATGACCGGCATCCTACCCGAGCTTTCCGTTGAGGATCAGCAGGAGGCACTGTGCATCCATTCGGTTTTGGGTGAGAACATTGATGGCTTGTTGGCGGGGCACCGCCCCTTCCGCAGTCCCCACCACAGTATTTCGACCGCAGGCCTTATCGGCGGTGGGCGCCCGGTGCACCCGGGTGAGATCAGCCTTGCTCATGGCGGCGTGCTCTTTTTGGACGAGCTTGCCGAGTTTCCCACTGGCGTGCTGCAGACGCTGCGTCAGCCCATCGAGCGCGGCTACGTGAGGATCTGTCTCTTATACACATCTCCGAGCCCACGAGACAGGCAGAAA